>NZ_JBCODG010000094.1:0-14055 GCF_040928965.1 Bacteroides sp. 2201st1_D9_2201SCRN_220225
GTGTAGGGGTTTAGCGTCGTAAAGTGGCACTTCAGCATCGTAAAGTGGCACTTTAGCATCGCAGAGTGGCACTTTAGACTGGTCGTTTCCCAAGCTGTTCAATATCCCCCAGTCGCCATTCCGCCAGCGGTATATGGACTGTTTCACATCGCCCACAATGAGGCTGTCCGCTCCCTGCGAAAGCCCTTCGAGCAGCAGCAGGCGGAAGTTGTCCCATTGCATGCGGCTTGTGTCCTGGAACTCGTCTATCATTACGTTGCGGATGTTGGCGCCTATCTTCTCGAATACGAAAGAGGAGTCGCCTTCGTGCACTAATTTGTGCAGCAGCGCATTGGTGTCGGACAGCAGAAACCGGTTGTGCTCGCGGTTCAGGGTGCGTACCTCTTCGTCGATGTGATTGAGCAGTTGCAGTTTGTTGAGGTGTTGCAGCGAGAGGCGGCAACTGTTTATCGTGTGGTTCTTCTGTGGGCGGAATCTTTCCGCATCCTGAAGCAGGGGTATCAGGCTGGTTTCGGCAAGGCGGATAATCTCGTCCTTGCGCGAAGATGTCTTGGTAGCCCAGTTCCTGGCGTCCGCCAGGCAGTTTTGCAGGGTGGCATTCAAAACATCCTTATCCGCCAGCCGTCCGTCGCGCAGCTTGCGGAAATAGCTGCCTATGCCGCGTGCACCGCCTTTCAGGTCTTCGGGCACAAAGGCATGGCCTTCCAGCTCGCCTTCGAACTGGTCGTAGAAGCCTTTCATCTGCTCCAGTGCGTCGGTCTCCATTTCACGCAGTACGTCGCGATAGAGCTTTATCGTTTCGGGAGAGCGCAGCTTGAACCGCAATCCTTCGCCGCGTTCTATGTAGCTTTCGTCGAAAATGTTCCGTCCGAAGCTTTTTACTTCGTTGGACACATTCCAGCGTTTGTCATCGGCAATGCGCTCGTTGATGTAGTCCAGCAGCCAGGCCAGTACAGGCGAAGAGGGGGTGAGCTTTTCAATCATGCTGTCTACGGCGTCGCTCAGCACCTCGGCGTTGTTCAGCTCGATGTTCAGGTTGGGACTGAGTTCCAGTTCGCGGGCAAGGTTGCGCATGACCGACTGGAAAAACGAGTCGATTGTCTCCACGCGGAAGCGGCTGTAGTCGTGCAGCATATACTGCAATGCCATTCCGGCGCGTTGGCGCAACTCCCTGTCGGAAAGAGAGGCGGTTTCCGGCTTCTTAGCCAAATCTTCTTTGATACGTTTCAGGTAGGCATCCGATGCGGGGTCTTCCTTCCAGATGCCGTAGAGCTGCGTCAGGATGCGCTCTTTCATTTCCGCCGTAGCCTTGTTGGTAAAGGTCACGGCAAGTATCTGCCGGTAGGCGCGGGGATTGAGAATCAGAAGCTTGATGTATTCCACTGCCAGTGTGAAGGTCTTGCCCGAACCGGCTGAGGCTTTGTATACTAATAGTTCCATGTAGGCATGCAGGTTTGAAGTTTGGTTGCAAACATACGGAAAAATCATGAGAAAGACTCTTAAGTGCGCCATGAAAAAGAGGCATGCAAAAAGAGGTGCCTTGAAAAAAGGTTCATTATCCGTCTCTTTTCAGACATGAGTTGCACGGATTTCACAGAAAAAGGATAAGGTAAATCTGTGAAGTCCGTGCTTGAAAGAAATTGTCAAGTGCATTTTGACAACTTCGTTTATGTATAAGCCTTATCTCAGAGAACCGGTGTCTGGAACAAGAACGTGAAAGAAGGACTGTCTTTCAAATCCTTTACGGCATCTCCCGCATAGACTTCTCCGTTGGTCAGCGAGAGTTTCTTGACCTTGGCTTGAGGGCTGAAATCCATCTTCTTCAAATCGAGCCAGAAGAGGTTGGGAGTAAGGGTGGATTCAAAGTAATATACCTTATCTTTCTGATTGGCTACCGAGCGCCAGCGCGTGGAGGAGATGTGAGGTTTGTCGGGCGTAGTGATTCCGAACGGTACGGATACGTTACGCATCACACTCAATACGCTGGGGACTGCAATCGCCGCGTCTGCTGTCTGCGGAATGGCATGAATGTAGAATGACGCGCGTACAAAGCGGTCGCTGGAGCGGTTGGTCCCGGGCAGCATCTGCAATCCGCCGACTTCCTTCCAATAGTCGTTGACGGCCAATTGGTACTCGTATCTGGGCGAGTTGGTCATCACCCGGTATTCCTTGCCCTCGTGGATGCTTAGTTTCCCGTCCAGATATTCCAGGATAGCGGTATTCCCCGTTTCGTCCGTAATAGCCAGATGAAGGGTGGAAGCCGAGCCGTTGGGCATTCGGGGAGCGTCGATGCGGAAAGTCTCCTTCTTCAGTTCGTCCACGGCTTCGCGCACGGTGGCGAAGTTGTCGAGCACATACTGCGTCCAGATGCTGATGCCCATTACGGGGCGGGTGTCTCCGGGGCGGTCGTATACGGACTCCGGCAGGAACAGCAGTCCGGCCACCAGTCCTTTCTCGTTCATGCCGTCGCACGTACCTATATCATAGCCCGTGGCAATGACGCTGCCGTACTTTGAAGTCCATTTCACTGTTTCGCCTTTATTGTAGCCGGCCCGTTGTATTCCTCGCGGAAACACGTAGATGTTGCTCATGATGTCCTCTTTCCAGTCCATCGTACGGCCTGTGATAACCAGATTCTCCGGTCCGATGTAAGTGGCGCGCGTGCATGCGTCCGCTTGCTGTATGGCTACAGAAAACAGGGCAGCCAAGGCTGTCAGCGCTACCGTTCCTCTTTTTTTATTCATAATCTTGTTTGTTAAGTGGGTTATATGCAAAGAGTAACAAATGCGGCGTCAAACAGTTTGATACAGGCTGGCTTTTTAGCTTCTATTCCGTTTTTTCTTTCAGCAGTTCTTCCATTTTCAGTACTTCGTCGCGGTATTGTGCGGCTTCGATGAAATCGAGCTTCTTGGCAGCTTCCTGCATCAGTTTCCTGGTGCGCTCGATGCTCTTTTCGAGTTGGGCGCGGCTCATGTACCGGACAATCGGGTCTGCGGCAACCGTGGTGCTGCTCTCTTGTTCCACATAGGGACGGGGCGCGGTTGCCGGGGATTTTTCCTTGCCGGTTCCACCTTCGGCAAATCCTTCCGTGCCGGCAAATACGTTGAGGTTCTTTGCTTTCCTGATTTGCTGAGGGGTGATGCCGTGCTCCTCGTTATATTTCAACTGCTTCTCGCGGCGGCGGTTGGTTTCGTCGATGGTGAGCTGCATGCTTTCCGTTATCTTGTCGGCATACATGATAACCATACCGTTGACGTTACGGGCGGCGCGTCCTGCCGTTTGTGTCAGCGAGCGGTGGGAGCGGAGAAATCCCTCCTTGTCGGCATCCAGAATGGCCACAAGAGACACTTCCGGCAAGTCCAGCCCTTCACGCAGAAGGTTGACGCCGACAAGTACATCGTACTCGCCCTCGCGCAAGTCACTCATAATCTTTACACGTTCCAGTGTGTCTACGTCGCTGTGTATGTAGTTGCACTTTACGCTGTTGTTGAGCAGATACTCCGTCAGCTCTTCCGCCATGCGCTTGGTCAGCGTGGTGACGAGGGTGCGCTCGTTGCGTTCGATGCGCAACTGGATTTCTTCCATCAGGTCGTCTATCTGGTTGTGGCTGGGACGCACTTCGATAATGGGGTCCAGCAAACCGGTGGGACGGATTACCTGCTCCACAACGATGCCTTCGGATTGCATCAGTTCGTAGTCGGCAGGGGTGGCGCTGACGTATATCACCTGCTTTGCCATCGACTCGAATTCCTCGAACTTCAGCGGGCGGTTGTCCATTGCGGCGGGAAGCCGGAAACCGTATTCCACCAGGTTTGTCTTCCGGGCACGGTCGCCGCCGTACATGGCGCGTATCTGCGGAACGCTGACGTGACTTTCGTCAATGACGATAAGAAAATCATCGGGAAAGAAATCCAGCAGACAGTAGGGTCGCGTACCTGCCGCACGCCCGTCGAAATAGCGCGAATAGTTTTCTATGCCCGAGCAGTGACCCAGTTCGCGCAGCATCTCCATGTCGTAGGTAACGCGCTCCTGCAGACGCTTTGCCTCGAAAGGGCGGCCTTCGCTTTCGAACCACTGTACTTGCTTGTGCAAGTCGTCCTCTATCTCGTGGATGGCGCGCAGGGTGGCTTCTTTGGTAGTCATGAAGAGGTTGGCGGGGTATATCTTGTAAGCATCGAAACGGGCGATTGTAACACCGCTCACGGGGTCTACCTCTTCGATGCTGTCCACCTCGTCTCCCCAGAAAACGATGCGCAGAAGGTTGTCGGCGTATGCAAGGTAGATGTCTACGGTATCGCCCTTTACACGGAAGTTGCCGCGGTTCAGGTCGATGTCGTTGCGGACGTAGAGGCTGTCTACAAGACGGCGCAGGAATACGTTGCGGCTGTAGGTTTTTCCCTGCTGCACTTCGATTACGTTGTTATAGAAATCCGCCGGATTTCCCATACCGTAGATGCACGATACGGAAGATACCACCACCACGTCCTTGCGTCCGGAAAGCAGGGCGGAAGTGGCGGCAAGCCGCAGCTTGTCTATTTCGTCGTTGATGGCGAGGTCCTTTTCTATATAGGTGTCCGAAGAGGGCAGGTAGGCTTCGGGCTGGTAATAGTCGTAATAGGATACGTAATATTCCACCGCGTTGTTCGGGAAGAATCCCTTGAACTCGCTGTAGAGTTGTGCCGCCAGCGTCTTGTTGTGGCTCAATATGAGCGTAGGCTTGTTGATGTTGGCTATGACGTTGGCAATGGTGAATGTCTTTCCGGAGCCGGTCACGCCCAGCAAGGTCTGTGCGGGAACTCCCTCAAGCACTCCTTCGGTGAGCTGTGCGATTGCTTCCGGCTGGTCGCCGGTGGGGCGGTAGGCGGATGTTAACTCGAATTTATTCATTTCATCAGGATTGTCGGGCAAAGATAGGAAAGGTATGAAAATAAAGCAACTTAATGGGTCTAAAAACGTCAGTCTCATTCCCGATATCATTGCAGAAGAACTCGGCAGACTGAAAAGAATGTAAATATATCATATCTTTTTCTACTCCTTGATGAATGTTGAAGTTTTTGTGCTGAAAATTTGCAAATCAGTAAGTAAAACATAACTTTGCGGTATCAATTTAACAATAACCATTAATGTAATACAACAAAAACATGATTTGGAACGAGAGTATCGAATGCATGGACCGCGAAAGTCTTCGTAAAATCCAGGGCATTCGTCTTAAAAAGACAGTGGAGCGTGTGTATCATGACACTCCTTTCTATCGCAGGAAAATGCAGGAACTGGGCATTACCCCCGATGACATCAACAGCATCGATGATATCGTGAAACTTCCTTTTACCACCAAATACGACCTTCGCGACAATTATCCTTTCGGGCTTTGTGCCGTTCCCATGAGTCAGATAGTCCGTATTCACGCATCTTCCGGAACAACGGGGAAACCTACCGTGGTGGGGTATACACGTAAAGACCTGTCGGTATGGTCGGAATGCCTGTCGCGTGCTTTTACGGCATACGGTGCGGGCAGCTCGGACATTTTCCAGATATCCTACGGATACGGGCTCTTTACCGGCGGACTGGGTGCGCATGCCGGTGCCGAGAATATCGGTGCATCCGTCATTCCGATGTCCAGCGGCAATACGGAGAAACAGATTACACTGATGCACGATTTCGGTTCGACGGTGCTTTGCTGCACGCCCTCTTATGCGTTGTATCTGGCGGATGCCATTAAGGACTCCGGTTTCCCGCGCGAGGAGTTCAAGCTGAAGTTCGGTGCGTTCGGTGCAGAGCCGTGGACGGAGAATATGCGCCGCGACATCGAGGCGAAGTTGGGAATAAAGGCTTATGATATTTACGGGCTGAGCGAAATAGCAGGCCCCGGCGTGGGGTACGAGTGCGAATGCCAGCATGGGACGCATCTCAACGAAGACCATTATTTCCCCGAAATAGTAGACCCGAACACTCTTGAACCGGTTGCTCCGGGCGAGACGGGCGAACTGGTGTTTACCCACCTCACCAAAGAGGGCATGCCGCTGTTGCGCTACCGCACCAAAGACCTTACCGCCCTGCATTACGACAAATGTCCCTGCGGCCGTACACTGGTGCGTATGGACCGTATTCTCGGACGTAGCGATGATATGCTCATCATCCGTGGCGTGAATGTATTCCCCACGCAGATTGAATCCGTCATTCTCGAAATGCCCGAATTCGAACCGCATTACCTGTTGCTCGTCGACCGTAAGAATAATACGGATACCATGGAACTGCAAGTGGAAGTCCGTCCGGAATACTACTCGGATGAAATCAACAAGATGCTGGCTTTGAAGAAAAAGCTTACCGCACGCCTGCAAAGCGTACTGGGCCTGGGCGTGGATGTCCGCCTGGTAGAGCCGCGCAGCATCGAGCGCAGCGTAGGTAAAGCGAAGCGCGTAATCGACAATCGTAAATTGTAAATCGTAAAATAGTAAACTTATGGTAGCAAAACAACTTTCTATTTTTTTGGAAAACAAGTCCGGTCGCCTTACGGAAGTGACGGAAGTTCTTGCCAAAGAGGGTGTCAATCTCTCTGCACTCTGCATAGCCGAGAATGCCGATTTCGGTATTCTTCGTGGCATTGTTTCCGAACCTGATAAGGCGTATAAGGCATTGAAGGATAATCATTTTGCCGTCAATGTGACCGATGTGGTGGGAATCAGTTGTCCCAACATTCCGGGTTCATTGGCAAAGGTGCTCCGTTGCCTGTCTGATGAAGGCGTGTTCATCGAATATATGTACTCCTTTGCCAACGGGCAGACTGCCAATGTCATTATCCGTCCCAACGATATGGAAAACTGTATTCGGGTATTGACGGAGAAAAAGGTGGACTTGCTGGCTGCGAGCGACTTGTATAAACTGTAAAAAAAGGACAGTATGAAGGTTATGAAAGGGAGTGTGCCAAAGTAGGGATACCTCATTCATCTTTGTTTTTGAAAAATTAAGGTGCGTATCTTTGTTTAATTCGATGCGAACCTCTATCTTTGCACATTATTTGAATAAAAGTAATGAAGAAGAACGTCCTTATAACTTTGCTTGCAGCACTGCTGCTCTCCTCATGCGGAGAATACAACAAGTTGCTGAAAAGCACAGACTACGAATACAAGTATGAAGCGGCAAAGAATTACTTCGCAAAAGGCCAGTACAGTCGTGCTGCCACGTTGCTGAACGAGTTGATTGCCATTCTTAAAGGTACTGATAAAGCGGAAGAGTCTCTTTACATGTTGGGTATGAGCTATTATAACCAGAAAGATTATCAGACTGCCGCGCAGACATTTACCCAATACTATAATGTGTACCCGCGCGGTACGTTTACCGAATTGGCGCGTTTCCATGCCGGAAAGGCATTGTTCCTGGATACACCGGAGCCCCGTTTGGACCAGTCCGGTACATACAGTGCGATTCAGCAACTGCAAATGTTCCTCGAATATTTTCCTGACAGCTCGAAGAAAGATGAGGCCCAAAGCATGATATTCGCTTTGCAGGACAAGCTGGTTATGAAAGAATATCTCTCTGCCAAGCTCTATTATAATTTGGGAAATTATTTGGGAAATAATTATGAGTCTTGCGTTATCACTGCACAGAACGCATTAAAGGATTACCCTTACACCAATATGCGTGAAGATTTGTCCATCCTTATCCTGCGCGCCAAATACGAAATGGCGGTGTATAGTGTGGAAGACAAGCGTGCGGAACGTTATCGTGAAGCGGTAGACGAATATTACGCCTTTAAAAACGAGTTTCCCGAAAGCAAATACATGAAAGATGCCGACCGCATCTTCAAGGAAGCACAGAAGATTTTGAAGGACTGACAGAAAGTGAAACAATTGTTGTAGAATAAAATTAATTTAGATAGAAATTTATGGATTACAGAAAGACAAATGCTCCTACTACTACGGTGACTCGTGATATGATGGAGTTGTGTGAGGATACCGGTAATGTATATGAATCAGTAGCGATTATTGGTAAGCGTGCCAATCAGATCAGTGTTGAAATCAAGAATGACCTTTCCAAGAAGCTGGCCGAGTTTGCTTCTTACAACGATAATCTTGAGGAGGTATTCGAGAATCGCGAACAGATTGAGATTTCCCGTTATTATGAGAAGTTGCCGAAACCGACATTGATTGCCACTCAGGAATATCTTGAAGGTAAGGTATATTATCGTAATCCTTCCAAGGAAAAAGAGAAATTGCAGTAATGATACAGCGTATTCAATCCGTTTATTTGTTATTGGTGGCTATCCTGCTGGTTGTGGCTCTTTGCTTGCCGGTGGGACAGTTTATCGGTCCGGATGGGATAGCGGCTCATGTATTCAAGCCGTTGGGCGTGACTTTGGCCGATGGAAACTTCCAGTCTACATGGGGTTTGTTCGGCATTCTGCTGTTGAGTGCTATTATTGCGTTATGCACCATATTCCTGTTCCGTAACCGTATGTTGCAGGTTCGTATGACGGTGTTCGGCAGTCTTTTGCTGATAGGTTATTACATTGCTTTCTTCGCGTTTATGTTTATCCTGAAAAACGATTTGAATGCAATGGCTTTCCAGTTGGGATGGGCTTTATGCCTGCCTGCCGTATGTATCATACTGAATTATCTGGCTTTCCGCGCTATCTATCGTGATGAGCTGATGGTGAAGGCTGCGGACAGATTGAGATAAAGAGAAAAGGTCTGTCCGGTAAGACAGACAGTCCGGTATAAAAAGCGGGGCGAGTGTTACATTCAACACTCGCCCCGCTTTTTATATCTCTGTATCCGGATTATACCGTTATTTTCTTTATTTCCTTAAATCGAACAAATAAGTGATTTTAGCGGTGATGACTCCGTGTGCCGAACGGGAAAAGTAGTCCTTCTTGGTACTGTTGTAGAAGTCGGACAAGGCATAATAGTATCTGCCTTCCACCAGGAAATTTCCGGCTTTGGTGCGGAGTTCCACGCCGGCTCCGCCCGTAATGCCGTAGTCGAACCTGTTGTCTACGGCTTTGTCATGCTGTTCTACGGTCAGTCCCGGGTAGTTGTCCCAGTCGCCGCTTATCGTATAGCTGTCTCCTAAAAAGAAGCCTATCTGCGGACCGGCATGGACGAAGAACTGCAAACCTCTGTCCTTACCGAATGCCAGATGTGCAAGGAAGGGAATTTCCAGATAATTCATCTTTCGCGTGTATTGCAGTTCGGGATAGTCCTCATAAAATTCGTCCCAACCGTGTTGGGAGAAGTTAAGCTCGATTTGCGCACCGCATATCATGCTGAAATACTTTTCGGAAATATAACGGGCGGTCACTCCGCCGTTGATACCCATCAGGTTGTTCTGGCGGACTCTGGGAGAGAAGCTTACGCTATTCAGGTTGATGCCGCCGTTGATGCCCACGGAAAAGTTATGGCGTTGTTCGCCTATCTGTGCGCTTGCCGGCAAAGCACATGTACCTGCTAAGAGTGCTGTTCCTATAATTGTTTTTAGTTTCATTTTCTTCAATTGCGAATTACTGTAACCAAATGGCTGTAAGGCGTTTCTTTAATCAAAGTCGAGCTTTATCAGTTCGAAATTCTTGGTGAAGCGTACAAAGAACACTTTCCGGTTGATAAATCCGCCCCAGTTGTTTACACGCTGGAACTTGAAGCCGGTCTGAATGGGAACAAGGTCCATTTTGTCCAGGTTCTTTTCAAATCCCGAACCGTAGCGCGACAGTCCTTTGAGGAAGAAGTAGCCCGTGTCGAAACCCAGCATGCCGAATTTGGGATAACGTTCGTCCATCTCCTTGCCATACCATTTGCGGTAGCTCTTGGTGAAGTTAATGGCTGCCGGCAGCAGATTGTTCGTGTAGAACGAGGAGTAGAAGTATGTATCCAGTTCGAAGAAGGCTTCAAGATGGTCTTTGGTGTAAGTCTGCCATTCCGGATAGCCGAACAGATGTATGCGGCTGTCGGGCATCTCGCGTACCAGCAGTGTCAGTTGCGGCAGTATCTTGATCAGTGTGATGTTGCTTCCGGAAGTGGGGATGAATATATTTTCACGGTCGGCACGCAATACGGCTTTCAAGGACTCCACGGTAGCATCCTCTTTCAGTGATTTTGTAGGTATGGAACGGTTGCGCAACTCCTCTTTCAATCCCTTGATGAAGTCCGCCTTCTCTCTGGTTCCCTGGCTTGCCTCGATAAAGATAACGTTGGCGTTGGGAAACTGGCGGACAAAGTGGTCGTACACTTCCGAATAAAGGTAGGATTGGGGAGTATTGATTTGGTATACCGACGGATTGCGGAATACGGTATTGTCTTTAGACGTAAACGGTATCACCAGCCGTATGTCGTGCTTGTCGGCAAAATCGGCCAAAGGCTTGATGTGCTGCTGGTGCAACGGGCCGAAGATAATATCCATGTCCTTCATCTCGCTTTTGCCGAGTATGGAGTTCAGGGAGGATGTGGCAGGACCGGTACTGTAAGTATAAAGGTCTATGGAAGTGCCTGTGCGCTTCAGGCTGTCTACCGCCATAAGGAATCCTTCGTAATATTCCACCATTTTGGCAGACTCGCTTTTGCTTGCCCCGTCGGGCAGGAACGGAAGGACTACGGCAGCCTTGATGACATTGATGCGCTTGCTGCTTTTTGTGTTTTCACTGAACAGTTCGCTGTCGCTCGGTGCGGCCTGCCGGGGTGTATCCTGCTGCGTTGCAGAAGGAGAGGACGGATAGGGGATACAGAGGAACGAACCTTTCTTTATCTTGTTCTCGCCCCGCAATTCGGGATTGGCGGCTATGAGTTCGGCTTCGGTAATGCCGTATTCGCGGCTGATGCTGAATACCGTTTCCTTGCGTTTTACCTTGTGCATGTCGCGGCAGCGGGATTGTACCGGGGCCTGAATGGCAGTGTTGCCTGCGGGCATGCCCGAAAGTGCCTGCGTGTCTGCGGTGGCGGCTGCCGCATCCGTGGCCGACGGAATGCGGATGACCTGCCCGATGCGGAAGTTATCCGCGCTCAGTCCGGGGTTGGCATCGCATATGGCTTTGGCGGACACATTGTATTTCACCGTAAGCCGGTAAAGGGTTTCACCGGGAGCTATGGTATGGAAAGTCTCCTTTTGCAAACCGGCATCCGTACGCGGAATGCGCAGGGTACGGCCTACGTATATCTTGTCGTCGCTTCCCGGATTCAGTTTTACTATATCCGCCTGGCTGATGTTGTACATGCTGGCAATGGAATACAGGCTCTGGCCTTTTTCTATCGTATGCAGAAAGTAAGATTGGTCTTCTTGTGCGCTTGTTCCGAGGCTGCACGCGCCGACAAGCAGCAGGGAACAAAAAATACGGTTAATCGTTTTCATTCAGTAATCGTTGGTTTATGTTTACAATTTCCCAAAGTAGCCGCAAAGTTAACAATATTGTCCCATTTTAACCAAAGGATTGCGTTAAGAAATAATATTGTGCATTTCAAAACCGAAAAATACCGCTTTTCGACTGATATTCGGTCGGAAACCGTTATTTTTGCACAAATTCATTCATTAAAATATGCAAGAAGAAACAGAATATATCAATGTATACGGAGCGCGTGTACATAACCTGAAAGACATCGATGCGGAAATTCCCCGCAACAGCCTTACGGTAATCACCGGGCTGAGCGGAAGCGGCAAGTCGTCCCTCGCATTCGATACGATATTTGCCGAGGGCCAGCGCCGCTATATCGAAACGTTTTCCGCTTATGCCCGTAACTTTCTGGGCAATCTGGAGCGTCCCGATGTAGATAAGATTACCGGTCTGAGTCCGGTGATTTCCATAGAGCAGAAGACCACCAATAAAAATCCGCGTTCCACCGTGGGTACGACAACGGAGATATACGATTATCTTCGCCTGCTGTATGCCCGTGCCGGCGAGGCCTATTCGTATCTTTCCGGCGAGAAAATGGTGAAATATACCGAAGAGCAGATACTCGAGCTTATCCTGAACGATTATAAAGGAAAACGTATTTACATCCTTGCTCCGTTGGTGCGCAACCGTAAGGGACACTACAAGGAACTTTTCGAGCAGATTCGCAAGAAAGGCTACCTCTATGTCCGTGTGGACGGCGAGGTGCGCGAGGCATTGCCCGGCATGAAGCTGGACCGTTACAAGAACCATGACGTGGAAGTGGTAATCGACAAACTGGTGGTGGCGGATAAAGACGACACCCGCCTGAAGAACAGCGTTGCCGTTGCCATGCGTCAGGGCGACGGGCTGCTGATGGTGCTTGACGCCCAAAGCGAGAGCGTGCGCCATTACAGCAAGCGTTTGATGTGTCCTGTCACCGGACTGTCCTATCGCGAGCCTGCCCCCCATAACTTCTCCTTCAATTCTCCGCAGGGGGCGTGTCCCAAGTGTAAAGGTTTGGGCGTGGTGAGCCAGATTGATATAGACAAGATTATCCCCGACCGCGAGCTTTCCATCAGCGGGGGAGCCATCATTCCTTTGGGAAAAGCCAAGAACAGCATGATATTCTGGCAGATTGCCGCATTGCTGGAGAAGTATGAAGCTACGCTGAAAACTCCTGTCAGGGAGCTGCCGGACGATGCGATAGATGAGATTCTATACGGTTCGGATGAGCGTATAAAGATAAAAAGCTCCCTTATCGGTACGTCTTCCGACTACTTTGTCACTTTTGAGGGAGTGGTGAAGTATATCCAGATGTTGCAGGAAAAGGATGCGTCTGCCACGGCACAGAAGTGGGCGGAGCAATTTGCCAGGACGGCTGTCTGTCCCGAATGTCACGGAGCGAAGTTGAACAAGGAAGCCTTGTCATTCCGTATTCACGATAAAAACATCTACGAACTCTCCACAATGGACATCAACGAGTTGTATGACTGGCTGATGAACGTAGACCAATATCTTAGCAGGAAACAGCAGCAGATTGCGGTAGAAATATTGAAAGAAATCCGTACCCGCCTGAAATTCCTGCTGGATGTGGGATTGGATTATCTGTCTCTGGACCGCAGCGCCGTCAGCCTCTCCGGCGGCGAAAGCCAGCGTATCCGGCTGGCTACGCAGATAGGCTCGCAGTTGGTGAACGTGCTGTATATACTGGATGAGCCGAGCATCGGATTGCACCAGCGCGATAATCTGCGGCTTATCCATTCGTTGAAGGAGTTGCGCGATATGGGTAATTCCGTGATTGTGGTGGAGCATGATAAAGACATGATGCTTGCCGCCGATTACGTTATAGATATGGGCCCCAAGGCAGGCAGGCTGGGGGGTGAGGTGGTATTTGCCGGCACTCCGCAGCAGATGTTGCGGACGCATACGCTGACTTCCCGGTATTTGAACGGCGAATGTGCCATTGAAGTGCCTGCCGAACGGCGCAAGGGCAACGGTCATAGCCTGTGGCTGCGCGGTGCAAGAGGCAATAACCTGAAAAATGTGGATGTGGAGTTCCCGCTCGGCAAACTGATTTGTGTAACGGGAGTATCGGGCAGCGGAAAGTCCACACTGATTAATGAAACGCTTCAGCCCATCCTTTCGCAGAAGTTTTACCGTTCGCTTCAGGATCCCTTGGAGTATGGCAGTATCGAGGGACTGGAGTATATAGATAAGGTGGTGAATGTAGACCAGTCGCCGCTGGGGCGTACTCCGCGCTCCAATCCTGCCACGTATACGGGAGTCTTTTCCGATATCCGCAACCTGTTTGTCGGCCTGCCCGAAGCCAAAATCCGCGGATACAAGGCGGGACGTTTCTCGTTCAATGTAAGCGGCGGACGCTGTGAAGCCTGCCAGGGCAACGGTTACAAAACCATTGAGATGAACTTCCTGCCCGATGTATATGTCCCTTGTGAGGTTTGCCATGGCAAGCGTTACAATCGCGAAACGCTGGAAGTGCGCTTCAAAGGGAAGTCCATTGCCGACGTACTGGATATGACGATAAACCGTGCTGTGGAATTCTTTGAAAACGTACCTCAGATATTGAACAAGATTAAAGTAATTCAGGAGGTCGGTCTGGGGTATATCAAACTGGGGCAGTCTTCCACCACGCTTTCCGGTGGCGAGAGCCAGCGTGTGAAGTTGGCCACCGAACTCTCCAAGCG
>NZ_JBCODG010000095.1:0-13951 GCF_040928965.1 Bacteroides sp. 2201st1_D9_2201SCRN_220225
AATAACAAAGCCCGGGCTTGAGAAAGTCTGGGCTTTGCGCATAAAAAGAGGCTGTGTCAGCATTTTGACACAACCTCCCTTTCTAACCATTACCGATAATGACTAAAGTTATAGATATGAAACACCTACAAATGATAACAATGATGTGTGTGATTTGTGTAACTGCAAGTTGTACAACGCAAAAGATTGCATATAGAGAACGGTTTGAAGACGCAAAAGGATATGCCCTTTATGCTTGTATCGCACACATGAACAAGTTTGTTGATAGTACATCATTTATCAACAAAGATTATTCCGGCGAATATTTTGTTCAATTAAGCAGTTTATCGCTGGAAGAAATTATCAGAATTAAGGAATATGTGGACAAAGAATGTATGAATTATTGGAGCATATCACAAAATCCGGAAGGTAATATGATTGCATATTCATCATGGAAATTCTATAACTCCAAAGACTTGGATAACTTTATTCATAAGACATTAAGGAAAAATATCGGTAACTACGAAAGATAGCATCTGACGATGCCCCTTTCTAACTATTACTAACAATACGAATAACTCTTTATGATAAAATTCATTTTAGATGCGATGTATTATCAGATATTCATATTTAATAGGGATAAATTTATATTGGAAAATCCACATGAGCGGACGATACAGATAATATGTGGAATATTATTTCTTCCTGTTATAGTATTGGTATATCTACTGATAGAGGAGAATTTCAATTATAAAACCCCTTTTGTGTTTTTCATCATAATCTATGTTTTATTATACAAGACATTCTGTTCGTATTATATCAAAAGGAAAAAAGGTATGGAAATTATAAGGAGTAAACCTCTGATATTTAATAGCCAAAAGGTTTCTTCCTTCATATCATGGATGATTTATCCCATTTTGGTTGTATTACTTTATTTTATAATAATACATCGTCATTGGCTAAAAATTATACAATAAAGATTTAATAAGTTAGTAACAACAAAAGATAGCCTCTGACGATGCTACTTTCTAACCATTACCGATAAAAACGTAAAATGAAGATACTTTTTTATATCATATTGTCAGTGCTATTCCCATTTCAAATGATAATGGGGCAAACAGGGAAAGACTCCATTCTTTTCCGTGGGAACATTGTATATGATGGTGATGCCAGTGAAGCTACTTTCCTACATGAACTATATATAAAACATAATCCTAAACAACGATATCCTATCGTTTGCGATTCGGATTTTTCCATTAAATGTATGCGTGGAGATACACTGCTCATAGAACATTTTGACACAAGGTATCCTTACTGTTTTCAAGTAGTGGAATTTATTGCGAATGATACGCTTCCACAGAATATCCATGTCTGGAGATACCCAAAGTCTTGCAATAATTGGTATTATCATCAGAAATATAAAACGACCAATCTATCAGTTAAAGATACTATCAGAAAATCAGAACTGGTCGGTACATATAAATGTAGATGGGAACTAGAAAACAGCGACTGTCTGGTTACATCTGATGCAACCATGAAATTAAATGCTGACGGCACATTTGAATTGATTGATGAATGGGTTAGCTGGGATATATCTGGAACTGTTTTCCATACAGGGAATTGGGAGATTAAACAAAATACAGTCATTTGCAAAGTTGTTCCCGAACTGATTCCTTCAACTATACAAGAACGTTATCCCGGTCAAGTGCTACATTTTGTCTGGACAAATCTGGAAGATGATAGACAAGAAATTATGAAAGAAGAAAAAGTCTATAAGTTTCTTGTATATAAGAAAGGGTTAATTCAGACAGATAAAATAGATTGTATATATAAAAAAATAAAATATCGGTAACTACGAAAGATAACATCTGGTGATACTCCTTTCTAACCATTATAAACAATATGCATCGAAATATAACGAAATCTAAGTTCTTTTATACCATTCTTGGTATTCATGCTTTATGTGGAATACTGGGGCTGACAATCCTATGCTCTGTTCCGGAAATGGATCAAATACGATGGAATATCGGATATATTATCGGGTATCTGTTCGTCTTGTCCTTGATATTCTCATTTTTTATACGCATACCTGATAAAGTACCTAAAGGAGTCAAATACGGCATACGGATATATAGAAATATCTATTTGCTCAGTATAATTATGAGTCTGTTAATTCCTAAAGGGTTGTTCATGTTGTTGGCAATATTCATTGACTGTTCAAGCAATTCCGAAAAGATAGCTGAAGATAAGCAGTATATAATCCGTCATTATGTAACGGCATCACTATTTGATGACTATAATGAAAAGAGAGTATATAAGAAACAAGGAATAATAGAGAAATATATTGGTAGTTTTGATGGTGGTGATGTTACTCCACACAAGAGATATGAGATATATTCTTTTCAGGTAGATGAAAGTAAAAATGTTTTTATTGGACACTGTCATTCATTACTTAATGCAAAAGACAGTATCATGCCTTTTCCGATTGTAAAGTCTAATAATTGATTCTGTTTAACTGTCTTTGGACGGTAAATACAATAAAATCAGTAAATAGGAAAGATTTGAAATTTTATATAGGCTATGTTTTTATCTTTAAGATAAAAAAGTGCTGTTTTTGAGTTGAAAGTGATAGATATATGAAACAGATAATATACCATATTAATATTTTTTTCCTCTTTTGGATTTGTGGAGTAGCCTATTCACAAAATCCCAAAGCGGATATTTTGCGGCAAGATCTTTCAGGCTTATTTGACAATTTAAGCATGATTGGCATATTAGGAGAAGACTGTAGCCGAATTGACATTCATTTTACCGAAGTTCGGAAAATGGATAATAAAGAATATGAGATAAAAGGTGCCAGTCGTACCCGATTGACTTTAATCTGTCTGTTTAAAGGAAATATTTATATAGATAGCATTTCTTCTTGTTCTCAAATGATGAAAAGTGAATGTATGGAAGTGGACGGTTTCATATACGGGCATTATTCGTTTGCAGAATACGGAGATAAACGATATAGCGGTGTATTTTCCGGTTTTTTCGAGCAAGGGTATCGGGTTAACGGACAGCAAATAGAGAAAGGACGGAATGAAATGGCAGAACTGAGATTGAACTTGGCTGAATATAGGGGCAACTGGAGATCTGCAAATGGGCAGATAAAGATCTGCTCTTGGGCAGATGAAGTCATACCCGATACTCCTGTAAACTTCTGCCTGTTTAATGATGCTGGCGAATGGATTGTGCTACCAAAATATCGTAAGAATGGCTGGGAGAATCTATATAATGCCTACCACAATGAAAATCTGACAACGGATGAGATACAAAAGGCCCGTGAAGTGGAAGAACAAGAATGGTGGGCAAATGAAAGCCAATCATGCAAAACACATTGAGTTTATAACGAAGCGTGATTACGCTTGACAGCGTTCCTCGCTTAATCATTGACAACATAATAAATCATAAATACAATGGTAATAAAATTACTTCATACAGTTTTACTCTTCTTGTTTCCGTCTATGACAGTTATAGGCCAAGTATTGGATACAGATACCTTGTGCTATAAGAATAATACGGTATATCAAGAGTTAATAATCAAAAGAATCAATAAAAAAAGAATTTATTTCGCTCTATCTTCTATCAAAAAGGGGGAGCAGGTAGATGTGTATAAAGGTTATGCTTACATATCCGATTATGCTTACATCTCTTCAGAAACTGATTTTACAGAGGATGGTTCATTGTATCCAGTCATTGAATATTGGTATGAAGACCCGGATATTCCTTTGTCGATAAGAGTCAACTATGATATGGGTGTAGCAAGAATTTCATTTGCAGAAAACCTTTCATTACCTTATATTTATAAACTAAAAAAGAAATAAATTCGTTGACTATCGCTTGTTCCACCTAACGGCGGCAAACGGCATTAGATTTTCAATAAAACGGATATGAAGAATTTGAAGAAACTTAGTATATATTTCGCTGTCACTTTTTCCATAGTTTTAGTATGTGGCTTTACAGGACTTGTTATCAGGGAAGCCAATAAAGGCACATTTTATGAACTGGCTGCAACAGAAACATTAGTATATTGTTTGCCGTTGGGACTAACTGCATTTGCATCCCTGCTCCCTTACAGCTTGAGTGTTGTAACTTTCCTGAGCTTTTGGGCAATGAACTGTGAAAAATGGATAGTTTTTTCCCGTATGTTAGCAATCGGACTGATTTTTGTATTGCCCTTGTCGGTAATGACCTATTGTTATGATTGGTTTATACCTCCCCAAACGCAGGTCGTATCTGTTGGAAAAATAGTAGAATACAAGGAAATGGAAAACGTTTATCACAATAGTCAAAGTGTCCCTTACCAAAACATTAAATGCAATGAATAAAGAATTAAAAAAATATGTAACAGATGAGTTATTGCTGATTGCCAATAACGTGACAGGCGAATATACCGACAAGCAGGTGCAGCAGGCGAAGTTGGAACTATATAACCGAGGCGTGGACGACAAGATAATAGCCGACATCATGGAGGAGAAAGAGGAAGCCTTCATGCGAAGACTGGATGCTGCCGCACGTGCAGAACAGGCACGCATGGACAAGCGTAACGAAAGGAACAGGAATATTAGCTATAAATGGCGGGAAATGCTCTTCATGTTTATGTTCGCCCCGTTTTACTTGTTTAAAAGGCATTACCAGCCAAGCGACTTCTTTCCCAAACTGAAACAGTTGAAAGCGAAAAAGTATGATTTAAAATTCAGGCAACGAATTATCAGTCTGCTTGCCGGAGATATGGCTTGGATTTTTATCTATTGGGTATATTATTCCTTTATAAAGAATTAAAGGATTGGATATGATCCTTAATTCTATTAAAATCGTTATGTTTTCTATGCTTTGATATGCTTATTTTTGCTATGCACCAAAAATAAAATTCCCGTAAAATATTAATTTACAGGGGTTTTCTTCGTTTTGCAATTCTTTCCAGCGGAGAGACGGGGAATGATTAACTTTTAATTTCTCTATTCATTATCAGTATCTTACCAAAAGCCTCTGCTCCTATGACACCGAATAATTCACCGCGTATATACTGCAACTTTCTTCCTATTACACTCTTACTTAATGCGAGTTCGAAATAAAATTAGAAAATAACCAGTTGCCAGTCATTGATAAAAATGACATCAATAGCGGGTTTCTTTTCAAAGAAACAGTATGCAGCAATGGCTGACAGAGAATTAGCAATGAAGTTGTTAAAAGAACGATGTCTGGAGTGCTCTATCTGTGCTATGTTTTTCAACTCGTCATTGACTGTTTCAATCAAAGCTCTTTTCTTGAGCAGAATCTTGTCAGCAATACTCATTAGTGAGTTTCTAATATTGTTTTTAACTTTAGTGACAAGCTTTATGCCATCAAGGAAAAGGCTCTCAAATGAGACCCATCCGATATATCCTTTGTCTGCACAGAGTTTCCCTTTGATGTTCTCCAGAAACCTACCCTACTTTAACGGTTTCCGGTCATTCACATTCCCAAGAGTAAACATGAAATAGAGGATTTCCCCCCCTTATCATTAATTATCAAATGCAGTTCAAATCCAAAGAGCCATCCCATAGAGCATTTTCCACGTTCTGCAAGTCCTTCAAATGTTTTATGAATCAGAATCCTTTGGTTACGACATACATGCAAAGGAGTGGAATCAGCAAAACTAATGCCCGTACACGTTCCCAATAGAAGCTTCTTAATGGAGATAGTTAGAGGAAGCTGTATTTCTTTCTCCAACTCTACGAAACGGTTATAGGAAACCAGATTCAGAAACAAGTGCCTAATATGTTTGCATACATACCCTTTGTAATAATGCTTGAAACAGCGGCCCCTAAATGAAACAGGATAAGAATACCCATAATCTCAGCATCACTCATGCAGTTGGGCTTGTTGCAATATCTTTTTTCTTATCCTTAATCATATATTTTTCCTGTTACAACACAAATTTCTTGCAAAAATCATCGGACAGACAATGAATCTCTGTAACTTTAGACTCTGAGAACATAGTGGTAATCGTTTAAACAATATAATTTGTCACCATAAATTTAATACTTTTATTACTATATCCCTATGTCTCTATAGATTATATTTATTCTTATTTCGAACTCACGTTATTTATTTCGTGAATACATGACTATAAAAAGACACCCGAATATGATACGCTGCAGAAAAACACAACAAGATTTTTTACTCCGTGCAAGCAAAAGCTCACACGGAGTATGACTTATTCCGGCAAATACTTTTTGTAGTCTTCCTGCACATCCGGATCAATGACCGGACGTACGGAATAGGTCATGCAACGCCTGTAAACAGCGCTTGTATTGGAAGTAGGCGCCCAACCGGCAGGACCTCCAGTGGAATTAAGCAGATAACGCCCTGCATGAGTATCGCTTCTGGCTTGTGCCACGGCGAAAATGACTTCATTACCCCCAGACTTGCCATCTGTAAAACTGCCGTCATAGATACTTCCAGGCAGCGGTGTGTTAAGGCCGGAACGACTTGCATAATAATATGCAGACCTCAAAGTTACAGCCTCTTTCTGCGACATAATCCGGAATCCGTAAGGAGAAGGGTCAAATACGGTTTTCCCGCCTACATCCTCCGGATTCCCTGTCCGAGAAGGCTGGTTCCATGGATACAGGAATACCCAGCGGTCTTTGAAATAACTAACAAACCTATGCGGGAAACATTCATACAGCCAGAAACTTTGATGAGAGACGATAGCGTTTGGATGTTCGATGCTCTGTTTCATCGTAAGAGCAGCCCCTCTCGCTTGCTGAGCATCTGTTTTTCCATAATCCACATCATTTCCTCTCTGTTCCCAAAGGAAATCAAATAGCTTGCCACTGCCGTCATAAAAGTTTTTATTGACACGAACATCATGTGCCGGGAACGGATCTTTCCTGCCCCATTGATATTGCATACCAAATTCCCTATATGCATCTGCACTATACTGTGATTGGACCCTTTCGTACGCTCCCAACAGATGCGACATCAATCGAACCGTTTTCGGACCATCACCTCCCTGACTCGCAACATCCAATACTGTCGGATACTTGTCAACAATCCAGATATGCCAGGACCAGAGTGTCGGATTCCCCTTGATCTTTCCAGATTTAATTTCTATCAACACATTTCCCGGAGTCTGCCCTGGCTTGACATAAATATATGATCCCGGACCGGAACCTCCCTGTTCGGACAATTCACTGAGTCCCGCTTTTTCTATATCATTATGCCCACCAGCCTCTTTAATATCCGTCCACACGATATTGACTCTCCAATCATCATCTGCATCCAACTTATTCAACATGAAATCCTCTTTGCTACCGGGAAGTCCCTGCTTATCACTTAAAACAGCGTCATGATCCAGAAGCTTTTTGTAATACTCATAGGCAGTATTTACCCGGGAAACAGGAATAAAGATCCCTTGCTTTGCTCCCGCTTTAAGCATATATGTATTCGCTTCAGGCTGTACAATTCCGGAAACCAGCTCCAACTCAAATTCTCTTTCCGGAAAAAGACCATCAGGGGAATAAATCTTGAATTTCGCCTTACCGGAGTAAAGACGTGAGGTTGTGATATCGTCAACAGCCGTGAAAGAAACTGGTTTCCCGGAAAGGGAAGGATCCTTCTCATAGAAAGGAGCGAACGTCTCTATCACATCACCTGCTCCGTTGTCGGACAAAGCGGAAACCAACTCAATTTTGTATTCGCTGTTGGCTTTGACATAATATTGCTTCTGTTTGCCATCCATCAGATAGATACTGTTATTGGATACCAGCAATGACTGATGCAGGAATTTGTCAAAAAAGGGGATAGCACTATATTCCTTCTGCAGGAGGCTGAGTTTCCCCGACGCACTTCTACCGGTTTCCACATGTGTGACGGTGAAAGTATAAGTGGTATTGAAATTATCGAAATACTCCGTATTTCCTGTAATGTCGGGAGCTGTCACCGTATACTTCCATATTCCCCCGGCAAGTTGACCCGCTTTCTCTATCTTGAACGGATTGGCGGCTTCAGCATGGAATACGGGTTCCAAATCATGCGGTTCTGTCTTTACATAGAAAGTAACCCTGGCACCTGCCTCTTCCGCCGTAAGCGTCCGCCCGTCTTTCGTTACCACTTTGCCTGCCTGCCCATAGCTCTCGCCATACTGATTGACCTCAATAAACTCCAGCGGCCGGCTGCAGGCCTCGTCCGCAAAAATCTGTAAGGTGACATTGATATCCTTAGACTGCTCAAAGCCAAGAAACCATTTCATACGCCCCGCCTTCACATAAGCGGCTTTCAACGCATTCTGGGCATCTTCCGGCTTTTCCGGCCACCTTCGGGATGCATCCACATGCTCTGTGACCGTAAAGGTCGCGGTTTTCTCATCCGTCGGTGCGGTCTTATCCGGATCCGAAGGTTTTATAGAATTACTGATCCATGCAGGCAGTCCCTCTATCGTAAATCCTTCCGGCCAGGAAGTCTGCACTTTCGCCGTCAGGCTGCCTCCCTCCCTATAAAAAGTGAAATGGTCGGCACTGACCCCCAGCATATATTGCCCGTCATACAATACATCAGACATAGTGGACTCG
Source organism: Bacteroides sp. 2201st1_D9_2201SCRN_220225 (assembly GCF_040928965.1). NCBI lineage: Bacteria > Pseudomonadati > Bacteroidota > Bacteroidia > Bacteroidales > Bacteroidaceae > Bacteroides > Bacteroides sp. 2201st1_D9_2201SCRN_220225. The sequence goes on from NZ_JBCODG010000095.1 coordinate 8,583, forward strand.
TTCCATACCACAACATTATACATGATGTTAGCGGCCGGTCCTTTCCTAGCATCCTCTTCCGTATCGAATCCCGGACCACCTACAGCCTTGATATTTACCAGATAACGGTGGTTACGCAGCAAGGGAAGGTACTCGTATGTCGCATCAGCCTCGGCTCCGGTACGTTTCAGGTAGTCTATCCGGAAGAAAGTTTCCTTGTCAGGACGGCTCTTATCTGCACCGGTCAGTCCGACAACGATATAAGGACGTTTCAAGTAATTTTCCGTATTATTCTCAGGAAGAGTTTCTCCGTTGGCTCCTTGCGTGGCAGCCGTCGGCACATTGACCGCCTCCGGAACATATACCTCACGTAACAAGATTTTCTCATCCACTATGGAAGGTGTTCTATCAATCTTTCCTGTCACAGCCGGAGCAGGATCAGGAATAGAAGGCTGTTTCGCCTTTCTATTGGCCTCATCCCAGTAAATCCCGTTCTCGAACGGAGAGACCCGTCCCGTCGTATTGGTATTATAAAAAAACACTTTAGTCAGCGTTATCCCTTCAATCCCCCCGGCTTTCTCATCGAATGTAGAAGCCCCTTCCGATATGTTGCTCAAGTTAAGCCCCACGTCCACACGTGCCACGGCACGGACCAGATAGACAGTTCCAAGTTTGGGAACGGCACCGGCACTGTGATCCACCCTGACCGGGTCCGAGGCACCCCACATCGGCAACTCCCCGTCTTTCCATATCCCCTTGTCCGGCATGGAGAAAGTGAAAAGTTGCATGACTTCCTCCCGTGTCTTTCCAGCCAGTCCGTCTGCGTCTGTATTAGCTGACCGGGTGACATTGGCCAGCATCACGAATGTACTGGTATCGTCTGAAGGAGTATTTTTCGCCAACAAGGTCATGGTACCCTTGTCTTTCTTGTCAGCCGGATCACCGGAAGGAATATAGGAGGTCACTTTGGCCTCATATGAAAACTTGTTGTCCTTGTCAAACACAAGTACCCTAATCCTCTCCGCTGCCGTGGAATTCTCCCCCTCCGGTGTAAGAGACCGTGTCAGGGGATTTCGAAGACCAAGTCCTTCGACAGACATGCTGACAGACGTCCAGCCGTCCCTGACAGGCATTTCTGTCCCGCCGTTTCCATACTCATCGAAGGGATCACTGCACCCTTGCACGAGAGGGATTCCCATAGATATCGCCAGAAAAGCGACTATCAAAGTGTAATGTTTGATTCTCATATGTATCTATTCTTTAAACTGTTTTTCTTCGTGATGGCATGACTGACCATACCTTAGTTACCAGGGGATAGCCACCTCCGTATCCTCCCATTCGTCCACAACTATGTCATATTCCATATTTCCGGGTCCTTTCAGTGTGGCGAAGACACGGTAAACCGTATTACGCCGGATGTTGTAATAACCCTTATCATTCTCGGAAAGATCCGGATTATAGAGTTCGATCCTATACGGCTTATCGGGGGTTCCCATCCGATAATCGACGGATAAGACCAAGGCCAGCGCCCCCTCTTTCCCTTTCCCGTAGACTCCCGGAGCCACATAGATGTAGCTAGGTGTCTTACCCATATATGGAAGCAGTCTTTCTTTGCATTTGGTCACAAAAGCGGATTCTCCGGACCCCTCGTTGGCACCGTCATGGAAACTAGCTCTTTCCGGCAATAATAGGGGAGTCCCCGCATAATCTACTCCTCTCATATCCGGATTACCACTTCCAGTGGCGGTGTATTCCCCAGAAGAAGGCAGTACAGAATAACCGCTAGCTTCATTGTTCAGGGTGAGTTTTGTCACTTTGGAAAGAGGTAACAAAGGAGACAGATAATTCCCCCTGTCATCAACTGTTGTAAGTATGAACTCAATACGGGCATGCATACGTTCCAGAAGTATGCAGGGAGAAAGGGTAATCCTATTATTACTAACTACATTATCCGGAACATGGAAGTTACACTGCCCAGTCATGGGAAGATACTTCCGGTTTTCTCCTTTCAGATCGTCAGATGTGAAAATTTCGGTCTTTTCCATTAATTGCTTCGGATCAGGAATTGTATGTCCATTCCTGATTTTTTCCAATCCGGATTCACAATTAACCAACAAAACAAAATTATAATCGCCTCCCATCAACTCCAGGTCCAAGGCTATATTGGATTCGCCTGCATTCACTCTACCCATCTCTCTCATCTCAAAATGCTCAATGCCGGTTATACCCGCCAACGGGTTGGTTGTTCCTTGAGAATAATAGAAAATAACTTTTTCCGGAGAGCTCTCCATATTCTTAAAAGCGAAGAGAAGAACATGTTTAACAGTTTTCTCATATTCCTCTGCACCGATATAATTCTCTTTCCACTCTCCGGATGAACGTACAGACGCCTTTGTCATCTGAGAAATACCGGTTCCTCCATTCATTTCCGCCACAATCCGGATGGGAATACCCGAAACTGATTTTTCTAACTCTTCCGTATCAGACGAACATCCGGTCAATTGTACAATTGATACACAGGCCACCATCAACAGCTTTATCACAATTCCGTATTTCATTATCTATCATTTTTATAATAATACCAATTCCTTTCTAATATTACACGAATCATTAGTTTTAAAATCTGTCTGATTATCAGTTCTCCAATTCTATGGGGCGGGAAACGACATTCCAATCCAAAACGGTCGCTTGTATCAGCATCCATGTTTCCTTTTCGTACTTGAGTTTCAGGGTTATGGGAAAATCATGGTCACATTCCAGGCTATACGGCGGTTCGCCCGCATCTCCCCGGAACATGAGGATGTCATCAACCAGATTAGCGGTATAAAGAATCTCCCCGGTTGTCTTGTCAATCAGAGATACGAACGCATTTCTTCCCTCTTCCAGTTTCATCAGCGTGAAATCCGCTTTCAATGCCCCTTCAGCGTCATGTACGGCTTCGGTCGCGTATTCAAAACGTTCACAAAGGGCGATCCGGCCGTTGAAATCATACACACCGTTGTCATCTTCTATCCTGATGACGAATTCCTCGTCTATGGGGAAAGGGGAACCTATGGAACTGATTGTGAAGTGTACCCGGTATGTCAATTCCTGCATATTGAAAGCCACCCGTTCATACACGCTTCCCATATCCTTCCGGTTCTCCAGTGATATGGAGGCGAGACCGACATACAGAGGCCCGAGGGCTGAGGAAATCCGTCCGTTTTTCAACCGCAGTGACACTTGCATTTCCTGTCTGGTAGTAACGCCTTCCCGAAAATCTGAAAAATCATAGGCCTCCAGGTCACTGCCACCCCATGCGACAAACGTGAGTTTCCCCGTATGCCGCAATGTGGCGGACAAAGAATAATCTGCCGAAAGGACTGCCTTCTTGTCAGAAAATTCGCCCACCAGCAGATCATCATCATCAAAGACAAATACCCGGACTTCTCTGATATCTGACGGATATCCAGGAAATTGTTCGCAAGGGGTCTGTCTATAGAACTGGAAATAAACACCTTGCGGACAACCACCCAAGTCATCAAATACCGTAGAATTACATCCTATAAGACAGTAAACCAGCAACATGATAAATGCGATGTAATGTACACTTCTGATTCTCATTTGATATAGTTTATGTTGGGGTTATTTAACAGTTTGAAACCAAACTGTTTGTTGATTGGAGAAAGAAGAGGAAAAATTCCTCTTCTCTCTCACAGCTATGTAAGAAATTGCAGGCTGAATTTATCAGCAATCTAATATTAAAATTACTCCAAAACGACATCACGTGAAACGAGGTTCCACTGGAGTACCTTGGCCTCGACACGCATATAGGTCTCTTCTTTCTCGATATCCGGATTTTCAGGATTCGTCGGTTCTTCCTTATCATCAGGCTTCGGCAGATACGGATCTTTAGGATCGGAAGGATCCCACGGCATACCTAGGCCCTGGAAAGCCGTAATTGTCAACAGATAGGTGTTGTTACGACGAGTATTAGCGTTCACAATCGTTTTTCCATCAGCGTTTGTTTGACGGTTCCATAACGCACGATATGCGCATCTCCCTTTTGCGTAAGTGTAAGCTTTTTGATCCGGGCTCAACTGGCTTTTCTTTGCGGCATCCTTGCTGGCATAGATCAGCCCATCACCTTCTCCTTGATAGAACGTCTCGCCCTTTACCCCGGGTTTACTGATTAACTTCTTTTGATCTTGATCCCAATGCAATACCTCTTTTGGAGTATAAGTCGTATAGACCTTGGCATACGGTAGGCGATAGTAACCGAAATTCTTATTGTCAGTTGTGAGTTCCTCCTTTTTTACGGAATTCTCCAAGAAATAAATACCTGCCACCTTTTTAGCCTCAGTAGCATCTGCCGCAACCGCCTTGGCCGCGTACATGCCAAGCTTATCCGCTGTTGGAGTCTCTTCCGGCAAGAGGTTTCCCAGACGGATCAAATGCTCCTTGGCAGTACCGTTCGGATCTTGGGCATTTTGAAAATCAACATAGTCATCAATAGCGGATGTGAAATCTTTGTAAAGCCCGTCTCCCACTGTGATTGTACGATCTCCTGCATGGTTGCGGAAAAGATATGTCTTTGCGGCGCCGTTGATAGCCGTATACGTGAGGTTATCAAGATCAACCGTTCCTCTTCCATCAGCAGTTTTGTCTTTCAAAGCGGCATCCTTCGCGACCAATCCTTGTGCCACGACACGCTCCACATCAAAGGAGAATACATTTTGAGCCTCTCCCATGCCTGTCTTGACTGTTTCCTCGGAGATATTATCCTTGATGGTTTTCTGCTCGGCCTTTGAGGTCATCACGAACTGATTTTCCATGGCGAGAGCCGCGATGTCGGCCACCGCAGTAGCCGTACTTCCATATACACAGTTCATGGCCGTTGCAATACTGGGATCAAGAGTGCCCCTGTTAAACAACAACGCCATTGCTTGGGAACCCGAAGTGGCTTTCCATGGAGCAACTTTGTAAGTGCCGGCCGGTGTCGTCTCCCAGAATTTATTCTCCTCGTCAGCGCTTCCTAGCGTCCAGTCCTGAGGCGTACCGGGAGAAATAAGCCGTAGAGATTCAAGTGTACTCTCTCCCGGTCTTCCTCCGTAATCTTCCTGTTTGTCATTCACCGCTCTGGTTGAGACATCCTTCATAGCGGAAATATACATTCCTGCAAATGTTGTTCCTTCGCCCGGATTGTTTACCTGAGGGATATCCTCATTATTACAAGCTGTCATGCCCAGACTTAAGGCTGCAACTCCCGCTAAAAATAAATTGTTTACTTTCATAACTTAAACTGTTTAGTAAATAAATAATTTAATTATTAATACCATTAGTGTCCCGTTAAAATGGGACGAGTTAAACAATTAATCAAAAAGCCCCGGAATCAGGGGATCATTTAGATC
>NZ_JBCODG010000096.1:0-13531 GCF_040928965.1 Bacteroides sp. 2201st1_D9_2201SCRN_220225
CATAACGATAGTTATCCAGCTTTTTGTTCTTTACATCATACAGATACAGCCCGTTGCCTTCAGTCGCTACCCATATCCGATTGGGAGTCTGGCACAAGATACTGTTTATCTGCACCTTGTCATGCAGGTCAAGTAATGTTTCCAATGCTCCGTTTTGCAATGAATACATATATACCTTCCCTTTAGTGCCAATAAAAATATCATCATCTTGCCTGAGCAGCGTTAACGGTTTCAACGAATGTAAAGTAGCCGACAACGTATCATTCAGGAAACGTTCTCCTTTCACGCCAAAAAGTAAAATACCTTCGGTTGTCCCAAGCATAAGCCAGTCCTTCTGCATAGGCACAATATTCCTGACTGTTACATTTTGTCCCTTTTTCTTATAAAAGAAATTAGAAAATTCATTCTTGCGATGATTATAAAGCGACAAGCCTTCTCTCGTTCCTATCCATATCCGGTTATCATTGTCAATGACGACACAACGGGTTATATCGCTGGCTATACTCTTCGGATTCTTATACTGATGCCGGTAGACAGTAAAATTATAACCGTCATATTTATTAAATCCGTCATAAGTGGCAAACCACAGATTGCCTTCTTTATCCTGATTGATTCCGAATATGGTACTATGCGACAACCCTTCTTCCAAACCGATATGTATGAAACGCATACCGTCTATTTCACCGGCAAGCCCCATACTGGCAAACAATGTTCCGCATAATACTAATAAAAATCGAAATATTTTCATACATATTACATTATTAACACAGAACAAAGAAAATAAAAAATACATTAATTATACATGATTTTAACTTGAATTTTCTTATCCGGACTATCCGGAAAAACCTGCAAGGGAATGAAAGAAAAGCCCGGCACAGGATTAAATATCCGTCCGTCTTTATCGGTAGGAGCAACCTTCATTCTGCCGTTCACGCAAACTACCTCCAACACGCCGTCCTTTTTCTGAAGGCGCATGCCTTCCGGCGTAATATCCACAACTTCCGAAGGCGCGGCGATAACCGGTAAAACCAGGCAGGCGGTCAAAGGGCAATGTTCCATTTCTATCGACAAGCCCTGTTGGGAATACACATAATCCAACGTTACGGGAATCGCTCCCTGAACCGGAGTCTGCTGGTCGGCATCCACCAGATGGGTATTGACATGGAAACGGTGCATATTCTTTTCCTTGGTATAAGCAATATCCGTATCCAAATCATCGAGATTACTGTAAATCGTTCCGTATTGCACCATTTCAACCCGCGGCGTTCCGCTCATTATATACTTCCGGCTGTTGCTCTGCATATTGGGTGCTTCTATCAAAGCATACCGGTTGGTCGTAGCGGCAAATACCGGACCAGCCTGTTCGTGCCATAACAGAGAAACGGCGCCTCCCATGGGATGAGTTCCTTTTACCTTATATTCCGCATCGAAACCGGTACATGTAGAACGCCACGGACCTTCTGCAACCAGCCATGTACGAATATCCCGGAAATACTTTACCCCATAAGCATTATCGCGCGGCAATGCCTTGTATTGTTGCGTCTTGACGGGTGGAAGCTCAAGAAAAGCCGTCAGCGCCTTGGCATGTCCGAAGGTATGATGAATACAAGCCGGAATGCCAGAGGCCCGATAATCGCGTCCGGCATGAAGCAAACCGTCATCCGTCGATTTTTTCAGTAATTGTATATTGCGGCGAATAGCCTCCAGGTACTCCGGATGATGCGCGGCCATGGCATAATAACCGCCCATAAAGCCGTCGCTTGTACGTCCGCCCCAATATGTCCACTTAAAACTGCGCGTACCCCAACTGTTGTCCCATGCACCGTCGGGCAACATAAATTCCAGATGGGTATTCATGGAGCGTTCCACGATGGAGAGCAACTCCCGGTCGTTCACCATAAGCGCATAATAAGCCAGATTAGGCAAGGATTCCTCTACATTATATCCCAAGTCCACCGGGAGACAGCCGTTCTTGGTAGGTGTCCATATTTTAGGTCCTTCGCCGTATAAAAAGAAATCGTTCGCCGTAAAGAACTTCTTCAAGTCCGAAGCAACAATCCGGGCTTCCTCCTTGAAGTCCGGACGGTCGAACATCTCTCCGAGAGCCTGCAAGGCATACGTCACCGAAGCGGAATAGTTCACATTGTTCAGGCGCTTCATACTCCCCTGCATACGGCGGCTGTACATCTGCGGATTCTTCATCATGAATTCGCCGGCTTCCAACAACTGCTCTTTCCAATGGTTACGCGTAGAGTCATCCAGCAGATGCCCGTGGTAATGCACTGCCTCATACAGAGCAATAGCGGCGAATACGGTAGTCCCGCTCCAATCGGATACGTGTACATCGTTCATCCAGGAGCCGTCCGGACGGTGCACGTTCTCCATCCATTTCATCAGTTTCTTGGCGGCAAGCAGATATTTGTCATTGCCGGTTTTGTCTGCCAGATACATCAGAGGAAGAACCGTGTCTCCTATCCGTCCGTGAATGCGGGCACAGGCGGGACACAGAATACCGCCGTCGAGCGACGGATGCAGCCCTTCGCATTGGTAGGCCAGCAGAGCATCCACCCACTCCACCAGCAGTTTCTCCGCATCATTGCGCAAGGAGTTGTCTGAATAAACGGGATTTCCGGCACATACACGTTCCGAGAAAGAAAGTACAAACGCAATCACTATAAAAACGATGTTTCTCATACCATTATACACTATTAGATTTATTTTTCAAAAGTAAGACATTCCGGTAATATAGCGTCCTTATTTTCTCCAATACACCGCAACATACGTTTACCGGTTCTGCAATTTTGTTGAATCTTCATCAATTTTGTTGAAAACCTGCATGCCAAAACAATATTAGCAGCTTTTTAAACACATCAGGCATGCTTATCAGAACAAATGCCCTACCTTAGCAACCACTACTGAAAAACCGATATAACATGTAAAACTAACATTTAATATAGCATGAAAAACTTATCTCTACTCATGTGTACCGCTTTCTGCGGGCTGCATACCGCCCAAGCGGATGCGGCAGACAACAAGAAAAACGAAAGGCCCAATATTCTCTGGCTCACCTTCGAAGATACCAGTGCTTACGAATTCGGCTGCTACGGCAACAAGGATGTGCACACCCCCAATGCAGACAGTCTGGCTGCCCGCGGCATACAATTCATGAACGCATGGTCGGTGGCCCCGCAAAGTTCGGCCGCACGCTCATCGCTCATTACGGGTTGCTACTCCTCGACCTACGGAATGGATGTCCATCCGGTTCCATACGACACCCCGGCAAACATCTTCTTCCCGCAATGGCTGCGTGAAGCCGGATATTACTGCACCAACAACAGCAAGACACACTACAATTCCACCACGGACAACAAAAGCTGCTGGGACGAATGTACGAGAGAAGCCTCTTACAACAGCCCGAAGCGTGGTAAAGACCAGCCTTTCTTTGCCGTATACAATACGGTGACCTCGCACATGGGACGTATCCGCACCTTCCATACCGACGGACGGCGAGATTACACCCAAGAGGGCATTTATCCGGAACTGCTCACCCTACCCGCCTACGTGCCCGACCTGCCCGAAGTACGTTCCGACTATGCCGGCCATCTGGAAGCCGTGCAGGATGTGGACACATGGCTGGGATTCTTCCTGAAAGACCTGAAAGAAAAAGGATTGGACGACAACACGATTATCTTCTTCTTCAGCGACCACGGCGGTTGCGTTCCACGCGGCAAAGGCTATTTGTATGAAAGCGGTCTGGAAGTGCCCCTGATAGCCTACTTCCCGCCCAAGTGGCAACACCTGGCGGGAGAAAAGGCATCCGGCAAAGATTATTCTTTGGTCAACTTCACAGACTTGGGACCTACCGTACTTAGTCTTGCAGGCGTAAAACCGCCCAAACACATGCAGGGAAAGGCATTGTTCGGGAAGTACGCGTCCGATGAAAAGCGTGAAATCCAGTTCGCACTGGCGGCCAACCAACTGCACCACTTTATGCCGGTACGTGCCGCAACCGACGGACGTTTCAAATACATCCGCAGCTACATACCCTACCGTCAGTTTGCCCTGCGCAATTACTACCAATGGGGCATGCCGTCCAACAAAGCATGGGACAAGCTGGTTTTAGGCGGACATAACACCAACCCCGACTGGGCGCAGACGTTCAATGCCCATCCTGCCGAAATGCTGTTCGACCTTGAAAAAGACCCCGGTGAACTGCACAACCTGTCCGACTCTCCCGAATACGCAGAAGTACTGGTAAAGATGCGTACAGCCCTTTCCAACCATATCCGCGCCACCAAAGACCTGGGTTTCTTCATACCCACCTCTCGCGAGAATGTGATATTGTATGACAAAGTACGTAAAGAGAAATACCCCTTGAATGAGCTGTACAACCTCGTAGAACTGGCAGGTACAGCCCATGCAGACGATGCTCCCGTATTCGAGAAAGCACTGTCCAGCCAATATCCCGAAATGCGCTATTGGGCGTCCGTCGGTTTGGCACAACTCGGAGCCAAAGGAGAATTGAAAACCTGTCCCGCACCTCTGCTTGCCTTGCTCAAGGATGCCGACCCCTACATAGCCTGCGAAGCCGCCTATGCCGCCGCTTATCTGGGAGAAACCGCCAAAGGCATCGAACGCCTGAATTATCCGGCAAAAGAAGCCGATAGAAAAATCGGTTATTCCCTGCTGGAATGCCTCTCTCTGGATAAAGCCATGCAGCCCGCCATCCGCGTGCATCTGGCAGACCTGAAAGACAAAGCCGAAACACTTCCGCGCAAAGCAAACGAAGATGCCGGCCTCATGGCACGCGGCATTCTGGTCAATCTCGGTGAGATGGATATAAAGAACCTGCACGGTCCGGAGTCCTATAAAGCAGGCTTGAAACTGAATCACGGACGCAGACCCATGGTTCCGCTGCCAAACTGATGAAAGTTGGATGTAGCTGAAAAGAGACCGGTGGTAAGTATCTTTGTTTTAACACAATACCGCCTTATGCCTGCGCCTTGAATTTGCGGAGCTGCCACACCAGCATCGTGCCCGCTATCAGACTGGCCAGCAAGTCGGAAATCGGCATACTGTACCAAACGCCTGCCACACCGAAAAAACGGGGCAGAATTATCAGACAAGGCAGCAACACCATCATCTGGCGGGTAAGGGAAAGAAATATTGCCTTACTCGCCATTCCTATACTCTGGAAGAAGTTAGCGGTAACCATTTGAAAGCCTATAATGGGGAAAAACATCACCACAATGCGCAGGCCCTTTGCCGAAAGGGCAATCAGTTCGGCATCCGAAGTAAAGATACTCACTACCCAGTCGGAGAAGAGCATACCTACAATAAAGCCGAAAGTAGTGACACAGGTTGCATAGATTATCGTCAGTTTCAGAGTCTTGATGACACGGGCATGCTGTCCGGCTCCGAAGTTATAGCCCGCAATGGGCTGCATTCCCTGGTTCAGTCCCATTACAATCATTACGATGATAAATACCAGCCGGTTGACAATGCCGAAAGCGCCGATAGCCAAATCGCCGCCATACTTTTTCAATCCCTGATTGATAAGGATTACGATGAAGCATGCCGCCATATCCATCAGGAACGGCGACATGCCGATAGCCAGTGAATCGAAGACTATCTTACGCTTCAAACGGAAAATACCGCGGTGAAAATGCAGCAGTTCGTCTTTATTGCTGAATATCCTGAGCTGCCATATCAATGATATGACCTGCGCAACAATCGTAGCAATGGCCGCCCCGCGAATGCCCCAGCCGAAACCGTAGATGAACACCGGGTCGAGTATCGTGTTGATAATCACCGTGGCAATGGTGGCATACATCGCCTTCTGCGGATGCCCCGAAGAACGCAGCACCGCATTCAACCCCAGATAAAGATGCGTAACGGCATTGCCGAGAAGGATAATCTGCATATAATCGCGCGCATACCCCACAGTCTCGTCACTGCCGCCGAAAAAGTAAAGAATAGGGTCGAGGAATGCCATTACAACCACCGTAAAAGCCACACCCAGCAGAATATTCAGCACAAATACATTGCCCAGTACCCGCTGCGCCGTGTCATAGTCCTTCTGCCCGAGTTTGACGGAAATCAACGTAGCCGCTCCCACACCTACCAGCGAACCGAAAGCCGCTGCAAGGTTCATCAAGGGGAAAGTCAACGCCAGTCCCGAAATAGCCATTGTGCCCACACCGTGACCGATGAAGATACTGTCCACCATATTATATAAGGAAGATGCCGTCATGGCGATGATTGCCGGAACGGCGTACTGCATCAGTAATTTACCTATATTCTCCGTGCCCAACGCTGTGGGTGTTTTTTGTCCTGCCATACTTTTTACCTGTTTTTTCGAGGGCGCAAAGGTACTCAAAATTCGTCAGGTGAGCAAGTATCGCGTCCCGTCTTAAGGAAGAACCGCACTCTCTCCTACCGGAAGCGTATCAGAGACAGGGAAGAAAGCGTATCAAGCTCGACCCAAGGCTCCTTCTCCCGAGAACTTACCCGGCGATTATCCCACAACCTGCCACAGAGCACACGGAGCATACGGCGAATAAATTCCCCTAAAGGTTCGCTATCTGAAAAATGTTTCGTATTTTTGTCCCCAAATTGAGTGAATTATAGCGAAATGAACGTATTAGAACTAAGTGAACAAGAAATCATTCGTCGCAACAGCATGAATGAACTTCGCGCGATGGGTATCGAACCCTATCCCGCAGCAGAGTATGTAACCAACGCTTTCTCTACCGATATTAAAAAAGAATTCAAAGACGACGCCGAACCGCGCCACGTATCCGTAGCCGGACGCATCATGAGCCGCCGCGTCATGGGGAAAGCCTCTTTCATCGAATTACAGGACTCCAAAGGCCGTATCCAAGTATATATCACCCGCGATGACATCTGTCCGGGCGAAGACAAGGAAATGTATAATACCGTATTCAAACGCTTGCTCGATTTAGGCGACTTCATCGGTATCGAAGGCTTTGTATTCCGCACTCAGATGGGCGAAATCAGTATCCATGCCCAGAAGCTGACCGTGCTTGCCAAAAGCATCAAACCGCTTCCTATCGTAAAATATAAAGACGGTGTGGCCTACGACTCGTTCGACGACCCGGAACTGCGCTACCGCCAACGCTACGTGGACCTCATCGTGAACGACGGCGTCAAGGAAACATTCCTGAAACGCGCCACAATCATCAAGACCATGCGTGCCGTACTGGACGAAGCCGGCTATACGGAAGTGGAAACACCGATTCTGCAATCCATCCCCGGCGGTGCAAGCGCACGCCCCTTCATCACCCACCACAACTCATTGGATATGGACCTCTACCTGCGTATCGCCACCGAGCTTTACCTGAAGAGACTTATCGTAGGCGGTTTTGAGGGTGTATACGAAATCGGAAAGAATTTCCGTAACGAAGGTATGGACAAAAACCATAACCCGGAATTCACCTGCATGGAGCTGTACGTGCAGTATAAGGACTACAACTGGATGATGGGATTCACCGAGAAACTCCTCGAACGTATCTGTATCGCAGTAAACGGCAGCACAGAGACTACCATCGACGGAAAGACCATCAGCTTCAAGGCTCCTTACCGCCGCCTGCCCATCCTGGATGCCATTAAGGAAAAGACCGGCTACGACCTCAACGGCAAGAGCGAGGAAGAAATCCGCCAGGTGTGCCGCGAACTGAAGATGGAGATTGACGACACTATGGGCAAAGGCAAGCTGATAGACGAAATCTTCGGCGAATTCTGTGAAGGCACATTCATACAGCCTACCTTCATCACCGACTATCCGGTAGAAATGAGCCCGCTGACCAAGATGCACCGCAGCAAGCCCGGACTGACCGAACGCTTCGAGCTGATGGTGAACGGTAAAGAGCTGGCCAACGCATACAGTGAGCTGAATGACCCCATCGACCAGGAAGAACGCTTCAAAGAGCAGTTGAAACTGAGTGAAAAGGGTGACGACGAAGCTATGTTTATCGACCAGGACTTCCTGAAAGCGCTGCAATACGGTATGCCTCCCACATCAGGCATCGGTATCGGCATCGACCGTCTGACGATGTTGATGACCGGACAGGCATTCATCCAGGAAGTATTGTTCTTCCCGCAGATGCGCCCCGAAAAGGTCACTCCGAAAGACGCGCCTGCCAAATTCATGGAACTGGGTATCCCCGAAGAATGGGTGGCAGTCATCCAGAAAGCCGGCTACAACCTGGTTAGCGACATGAAGGATGTAAACCCGCAAAAGCTGCACATGGACATTTGCGGCATCAACAAGAAATATAAACTGGAACTGGCAAATCCGACCGTGAAAGATGTGGAAGGTTGGGTTGAGAAAATCTAAGAAATGAAACTACCCGGTAAGATAGCCATTATGGGCGGAGGAAGCTGGGCCACTGCCATTGCAAAGATGGTACTGGCACAAGAAGAGACTATAAATTGGTATATGCGGCGCGACGACCGCATTGCCGATTTTAAGCGTCTCGGTCATAACCCTGCCTACCTGACGGGCGTCAAGTTCGATACCAAGCGTATCAATTTCAACTCAAACATCAACGATGTAGTCAAGGAGTCGGATACGCTTATCTTTGTAACTCCTTCTCCTTATCTGAAGGCTCACCTGAAGAAGCTGAAGACAAAAATCAAGGATAAGTTCATCATCACTGCCATTAAGGGCATCGTACCCGATGACAACATGATTGTATCGGAATACTTCACGAAAGAATACGGTGTTCCTACCGAAAATATCGCAGTGCTGGCGGGTCCCTGCCATGCGGAAGAGGTTGCGCTCGAGCGGCTTTCCTATCTCACGATAGCGTGTCCCGATATAGACAAGGCGGACAAGTTTTCCCGCCGTCTGGCAAGTTCATTCATCAAGACTTCCGTAAGCAACGACGTGGCAGGTATCGAATACGGCTCCGTACTCAAAAATGTATATGCCATTGCCGCCGGCATTTGCAGCGGACTGAAATACGGCGATAATTTCCAGGCGGTACTCATGTCCAACGCCATACAGGAGATGAACCGTTTCCTGCAAACCGTACATCCGCTGAACAGAAACATCAGCGATTCCGTTTATCTGGGTGACATGTTGGTGACGGGATACTCCAACTTCAGCCGTAACCGTACGTTCGGTACGATGATAGGTAAAGGATATTCCGTAAAAAGTGCCCAGATAGAAATGGAAATGATAGCCGAAGGTTATTACGGAACCAAGTGCATCAAGGAAATCAACAAGCATTACCACGTGAACATGCCGATACTGGATGCTGTGTACAACATCTTATATGAGCGCATCTCACCGATGATTGAAATCAAGTTACTGACTGACTCTTTCCGGTAATGCGGAAAAGAGGACAGCAAGGACAAAATACAGAATTTAAAACCTATAATATTATGATTAGTTTGAACATTGAAAAGACTCTTGGATTCATTTCCAAAGAAAATGTTTTCGCCTACGAAGCCCAAGTCAAGGCTGCACAGGAAGCATTGGAAAACGGAACCGGTAAAGGCAACGACTTTTTAGGCTGGCTACACCTTCCTTCTTCCATTACAAAGGAGCACCTGGCAGACCTGAAAGCTACCGCGCAAGTGCTGCGCGAGAATTGTGAAGCAGTGGTTGTTGCCGGAATCGGCGGAAGCTACCTCGGTGCACGCGCCGTTATCGAGGCTTTGTCAAACAGTTTCGCATGGTTGCAGGACAAGAAGTCCGGCCCGGTTATTCTGTATGCAGGACACAACATCGGTGAAGATTATCTGTACGAGCTTACCGAATATCTGAAAGACAAGAAATTCGGTGTCATCAATATTTCCAAATCGGGAACCACTACCGAAACGGCTTTGGCCTTCCGCCTGCTGAAAAAGCAATGCGAAGACCAACGCGGCAAGGAGATGGCCAAAAAGGTGATCGTTGCCGTTACAGATGCCAAGAAAGGCGCAGCACGCGTTACTGCAGACAATGAAGGGTACAAATCTTTCATTATCCCCGATAACGTAGGCGGCCGTTTCTCCGTACTCACCCCGGTAGGTCTGCTGCCCATCGCCGTTGCAGGCTTCGACATCGAAAAGCTGGTAGCAGGCGCGGCAGCCATGGAAAAGGCTTGCGGAAAGGATGTTCCGTTCGCTGAAAACCCGGCAGCTATCTATGCAGCCACCCGCAATGAACTCTACAAGAACGGCAAGAAGATTGAAATCCTTGTAAACTTCAACCCCAAATTGCACTACGTAAGCGAATGGTGGAAGCAGCTTTACGGTGAATCCGAAGGTAAAGAGAACAAGGGTATCTTCCCTGCATCCGTGGATTTCTCTACCGACCTGCACTCCATGGGACAATGGATTCAGGAAGGTGAACGTACCATTTATGAAACTGTCATTTCAGTAGAAAAGACACAGTATTCGCTGCAAGTTCCTTCGGACGAAGCCAACCTCGACGGTCTGAACTTCCTCGCCGGAAAGCACGTGGACGAGGTGAACAAGATGGCGGAACTCGGCACACAACTGGCTCACGTAGACGGTGGTGTACCCAACATGCGCATCGTGATTCCTGCACTGAACGAGGAAAGTCTCGGCGGATTGCTGTACTTTTTTGAGAAAGCATGCGGCATCAGCGGCTACCTGCTGGGGGTTAATCCGTTCAACCAACCGGGTGTGGAAGCCTACAAGAAGAATATGTTCGCCCTGCTGAACAAGCCGGGTTACGAAGAAGAATCCAAAGCCATCCAGGCAAGACTGTGATAAATTAAAAATCGAGAGTTGAGAATTGAGAAATGGCTGCACACAAATTACCATGTGCAACACCAAAAGGCTGTTTCTTGATTCCCAACTCTCTGTTTTATTCCCCTATTTCTAATTTTTTATTCTCAATTTATCAAGTGTTTAAAGAAGCAATATCCCGCTATTTAAGAGAACACGGATACGACAATATCCGGCTGAAAGCCGTTCTTTTCGACATGGACGGCGTGTTGTTCAACTCCATGCCTTATCATGCCGATGCATGGCATACGGTAATGGAACGTCATGGTCTGCATCTGAGCCGCGAGGAAGCTTATATGCACGAAGGACGTACGGGAGCAGCAACAATCAACATCGTATATCAACGGCAATACGGCAAAGATGCCACTCCTGAGATGATAGAGAGTATCTATGCCGAAAAAAGTGAAGAATTCAACAGACATCCCGAACCCGAACGTATGCCCGGAGCATGGGAAGTGTTACAGAAAATAAAAGCGGAAGGGCTGACTCCCGTATTGGTAACCGGTTCCGGCCAGCACTCCCTGCTGGACAGACTGGCGCATAACTTTCCCGGCATGTTCCAACGCGAACGTATGGTCACCGCCTTTGATGTGAAATATGGCAAGCCCAATCCGGAGCCTTATCTTATGGGACTGGAAAAAGCAGGGGTAAAGGCCAATGAAGCTATTGTCGTGGAGAATGCACCCATCGGCGTCCAGGCAGGAGCAGCGGCAGGGATATTCACAATCGCTGTCAATACCGGTCCGCTGGACGGACAAGTGCTGCTGGATGCGGGAGCCAATCTGTTATTCCCTTCCATGCAGGCTTTCTGCGATAACTGGGAAGCTGTGCGGGATGCGCTTGCATCTGAAGAGTAAAGAGAGGACAATTCTTGAAATTGAAGTTTAGAAAACAAAGAGACGTTATGTGGAGAAAGCTGCTTGGAATACTGACATTGTTTTCTTTCCTGCCGTATTTTTCGATTTGCCAGAACAAGCTTCGGGAAAATGGCTGGTATCATATCTTGTCCGGACAGACGGACAGCATTTCCAGAGAGCCTATCGTAACGACGAAGGATTTCATCGCCCTTAAACTGGATACGGATTATTTCGGAAAATATGTAATCAGCGGACAAATCAGCAACTATAAACGAAAGAAATGGGCTGAGGAAACGGGAAAGGCAACAGGCAGGCAGATAGCTTTCATATTCAATGATTCTGTCATAACCAATCCACGGGTCAACTGTAGCATAGAGAGCGGTGCTTTCCAAATAACTTCCGTTCTTGATGAAAAACTACCGGACATATATAAACAACTGAAACAAGAGAAGATTGATTCTATCGCAACGCTTTTCAAGGACTGGGAAAAAGATTCTCTCTATTTTGCCATGCCCCCGGAATACAGAGATTCCATAATAATGGCAATTGATTACTGGGAAGCCTACACATGGATAAAGCTAACCACTAAGCCCGATGAACATTATTGGTACAGCATAACAGACTCTGCCGAGTACAAAAAGCTGGAAGAAGCCCTGAAAGAAGAACTTGAGAAGTCCAATCTTAGCAGCAGGGCTTCAGATTACATGCAGTCGGATACATATCAAACGTATAAAATGTATGTATGCAACAACCCTGAATATATCAACCTTATGTTCCAATGCTTTCTTTTCAAGAAAATCAGAGGGTTGTACAGCTATCTGATAGACGATATTATCCAAACCAAATACCCTTCCGCCCCAAGTATAAGGACATATATTGACAAGACCGACAATTCCGATGATGAGAGATTTGCCGTATATGAATGGCAACGACAGATATGGGTCTTGCTGAATAAGGACAAACAGACGGATGACCCAAGAGATATATAAATAAAAAAAATCCTTGATAACCAACAGTTTATCAAGGATTTTCCTGTGACCCCGGTGCGATTCAAACGCACGACCTTCAGAACCGGAATATCCTTGACGATTTAGCAGAACACTTTGCTTATCAATCTGTTATAAATCTCTGTTTATGTTGGTTAATCAACTATTAATCAACAATGCAAAGATAGGACTTATTTTTATTCTTGCCTCTACTATAGAAAAGAAAATTCTATTTAATGTTATATCCGAAGCATTGGGAGATAAGGACTACATAGATTTACCTTAGTTACTTTGACAATGAGCAAGTGGATGAAGCGATGCGATACCTAATGTAAGTTATTGCACTCCTTTATATAAGAGATCGTTTATATAGGCATCTACACCATAAAAAATGAGCCATATATTTTGATAAATGAAAAATACCGTTTACTTTTGCAACCAAAAGATGCTTCGTAGCAATTATATTAAATAAAATTGCACTTTTGAAGGGAAAAGGAGGAAGTGTCTATTAAAGAGCAAACTTAAAAGAAATAAGGAATTAAATGAAATGATGAGTACTCAGCGGAATGCTCATAGTTTTTTTGAATCCAGTCAACATGGTATATTTTTTACTATGTCGGTCTTTTAAGGTAGATGCTTAATGACATAAGGGTAAACAAAAAAATTATGAGCATAAATGACTTAGTATATTGTCATTTATGTTTTTTTTGTTTGTTTAACCCGGATAATCTCAACTATTGAGATTTCCATAAAATAATAAAAATATGACAGATATAAAAATTAACACCCCCGTCGGTGGAGCCAGTTACAAAGGGAATGCTCCCTTTAAAGACAGCATTAAATTTGGGTCAGCGGATTTCCCCGGTTGGCAAGCTTTCTTTTAAGCGTATAGCCTAGCCAGTCTGAACATGAAGAATTTCA
>NZ_JBCODG010000097.1:0-13509 GCF_040928965.1 Bacteroides sp. 2201st1_D9_2201SCRN_220225
ATGAATATAGTTATCAAAGAGCATTGATAATGAGTAACCTTACTATCTCTCTCTTATTTACCATGCTTTCCATCTGTGCCTATATGAGTAAGATCTCCATCCTATTGTCCTCCCTTACCATAGCTTCCTATACAATCTGCACACTTATCACCGACGGACCGTTCCTATACAGGTATCTGCCTTTGGTCATCATCATATACACCATGATCCCCTTATTAGGAAGATCCATACACAGTAATATCAGCAGCTTGCTAAAAAGTAGCAACTTGCTAAAAGAGGAAGAGGAAATGCTTTTGAAACGTCTCCAAATGAAAAAGGAAGAACTATTCGCGTTCGCCGAGTTGTTAAGCGAGAATAACCCGGAAGAAAAGACAAGCTCCCTGTTAAACATAATAGGGGAACAATCCAAAGAAAATCTTTTTACAGCCCTTGCCGCATACCAGAAAAAGGAAAAAAGTAAACTTGATACAATCAGGAGAATATATCCCAATTTATCCCCGTCCGAATTAAACATCTGCCGTTTAATACTGCAAGACAAGACCGTCAGCCAAATATGCGAATTATTACATCGGAGTAGCGGAAACATAACCAGCCAACGAGCGAACATACGTGCCAAACTCGGACTGAAAAAAAGCGACAATTTAAAAGAAGCATTACAAGAACGCATGAGGCTGTATGAAGAAGAACACCGGCAAGAAGAGTTTTCAGCCATGCGTTAGGGATTGCAGAGTAAAGCCCACAGCCTTTAGGCGAGGACTTGAAACGTAAAGCCCGACCGTCCCACGGGAACGCCCAAAAGAAAAAGAATCCCCCGAACATTCATCCGGGGGACATCCAAGCCGTCACATCAATTATAATACAGATTCAGATCATCCGTGCCAATCTCCTTTCCGTCCCGGAAAACAAGGCGTAAATCAATCCTCTCTCTGTTTTCATTGCCACAAAGATAGACATACCGGCCAACATACGCATCATACTTATCAATCAGTTCTAACGGTATGACCGGCATGGGAAAAGGATACACCTATATTGCATATAGCGGAAAATTTGTAAGATTACCCTGTACTTTATAAGGCAACATAGAAAATCTCTCCGCATGCAATTCCGGTCTTTTTCCCAGTAATGCTGTCAACGAATTGGCCCGGACATTCCCTTCGGCCTTCACTTCTATCGGCACCATTTGGGCATTACGTTGAATAACAAAATCCAACTCAAGACGCGAATTGTCTGTGTTATGGTAATAAATCGGTGACACGCCCTTACTTTTCATCTGCTGCAATACATACTGTTCAGTCATTCCTCCCTTGTATTCCTTAAATATGTCGTTTTTAATCAAGACTTGGGCCGGATCTGTCTTGACCATAGCACCCATAAGCCCCAAATCAACCATATAGAGTTTGAAAGCCGACAGGCCTTCATAAATATCAAGCGGAAGCTCCGGTTTGGTACATCGAGGCACTTTATACAACAACCCGGCATTTACAAGCCATTGAATGGCCATCTCAAAATCATTGGCTCTGGCACCTTTTCGCAAAGCTCCGTAAATGAATTTCTTGTTTTCTTTAAATAATTGGGAAGGAATGCTGTTCCATACCATTCGGACACGCGGAACCTGTTCTTTGGGCGCATGTTTTGAGAAGTCAAGATCATAGCCTTGCAAAATCTCCGACTGTATTCTTCTGACTTCCAGCAAGGAATCCGTTTCTACATATTTGAGTACAACTTCCGGCATACCACCTACATAATAATATTGCCGAAGGAGATCCGTATATTTGTCATGCAGGAGGCTTATCGTTTCAAAATCCCCACTCATAAGCAATTTACAAGCTTCTTCTTCTCCCTTGGCGACAAGAAACTCTTCAAAGTTCATAGGAAATATATTGATGACATTTACCTTCCCTACGGGATAAGACACATCCTGATGAAGGGATATCCCCAAAAGTGAACCTGCCACAGCTATATGATACTCCGGAACCTCCTCTTTAAAATACTTCAAAGATTCCAGTGCTTCCGGGATATCTTGTATCTCATCAAGGATAATAAGCGTATCACCCGGAGTAATGTCAACGGAAGTCATCGCACGCAGCCCCCGTAAAATTCTGTCAACATTGAAATCCTGAGAAAAAAGCTGGCGTGCAAGGTTATTCTTACGGCATACCACATAAGCCTCTTTTTTGTATTCAAGTTTGGCAAACTCATGGAGCAGCCATGTTTTCCCAACTTGTCGGGCACCATTTAAAATCAGAGGTTTTCTATCCTCACGGTTTTTCCATTCTATAAGTTGTTGCAAAACAAATCTTTTCATCTACAAACAGCATTTTTATACATGTAAAAACAGCGTATAATACATTTATCCGCACTTATTTAAAGCACAAATATACTAAAATAAACAGATAATAGAAGCAATCTTATACATTTTTCCGCACTTTAATCAACTCCAATGGAAAGCAGTAGCCAATTTAGGATTGCCTTCTCCACGCTCGATGGCCACCAGCGTATTGATGCCCACGCCCGCCAGTTCGGAGAAGTTCCAGCTGATTGACCTTCAAACTCTTCCTGCACTCTTTAATCATCTTTCCTAGCTCTTTCATATTCACAACACATTGTGATTTTAGTCAGTTTTCATCCTAGTTCAAAGAAAAAAACAGCCGATAAAGCAACTATAATCATTGTATTCATATAGATTAACATCATATATTCAAGTTAATCTATATATTTACATGGATTATTTGTATATTTGCAAAAAAGGAACAACCATGTGGAATGAAATGAGCAATCCAGCTGTGCTGATGAGAATCGGCCAGCGCATCAAAGAGACACGTATCAGGCAGCATATCACGCAGGAAGAACTGGCAACGGCTTCCGGTGTAAGCCCCTTGACCGTTGCGAACATCGAGAAGGGCAAATCGGTATCGCTGCTGTTGTTCATCAGCGTACTCCGCTCGCTCGGCCTGCTGGAGAACCTGGAGCAACTGGTACCGGAAATCCGGGTCAGCCCGATAGAGCTCAAAAAACTGCAAGGAAAGAAACGCTACCGTGTACGCCATTTAAAACAAGATAACCATGAATGATTTGATAGTAGATGTAAAGCTATGGGGAGAAAGCGTAGGCTCTCTCTATTGGGAAAAGGAAAGCAATGCCGCCTTGTTCGACTATGAACGGAAGTTCATCCGCTCCGGTCTTGACATTTCTCCCATCATCATGCCCATCAGCCAGTACAGGAACACCCCCTACCGGTTCCTTGAAAACCGTACCGACTGTTTCAAGGGGTTGCCCGGCCTGTTTGCCGATTCACTGCCGGACACTTTCGGAAACCAGATCATCAATGAATGGTTTGCCAGCAAGGGATTGTCCGGAGAAGAGATTACCCCTTTAGACAGGCTTTGCTATGTAGGCAAACGTGGCATGGGCGCACTGGAGTTTGAGCCGTCCTCGCCAATCAACGGCATGAACGAATCATCAGTGCTCCATATCGAGGAACTGACTGAGCTTGCCAAATCCGTATTCACGGACAGAATGGCTTTTCAGGTCCAACTGCGCCAGGAAGGAAGAAACATTCTGGATATACTGAAAGTGGGAACATCTGCCGGAGGTGCCAAGCCCAAGGCCATCATCGCCTACAACGATATTACCGGAGAGGTACGCTCCGGACAGGTAAAAGCTCCTGAAGGATTCGGGTATTGGCTGTTGAAATTTGATGGCGGCAAATACAGCGAACACACGCAGATAACGGACAATCCACAAGGAATAGGAAATATCGAATATGCCTATCACCGGATGGCAAAAGCCTGCGGTATCGATATGATGGAATGCCGGTTACTTCAGGAAAAAGAGTCATATCACTTTATGACACGACGTTTTGACCGTATGGAAGACGGAGAGAAGATCCATGTACAGACATTGGCCGGGCTTGCCCACTATGACCGTGACCAACGCCATTCATACGAAGAGATATTCCGTATCATGCGGCAGATGAACCTCCCTTATCCAGAGCAGGAGGAACTATACCGAAGAATGGTGTTCAACGTCATGAGCCGGAACCATGACGACCATAGCAAGAACTTATCTTTCCTGATGGATAGACAAGGGAAGTGGAAACTGGCCCCAGCATACGACCTCTGCTACTCATACACACCGGGCGGCAAATGGACGAACCGCCACCAGCTGTCACTCAACGGCAAACAAGACAATTTCACGATGGAAGATCTGCAAAAGGTAGGTGAGAACATGGGTATCCGGAAACACAAACAGATTATCGAAGAGATACAGGAAACCGTATCGCATTGGCATGAGACTGCCAAGGATTGCGGGGTCAAGCCGGAACACGCCGATTTTATCGGAGAAAACCTGCTCTTGTTCGGCAAGCAACTGCATACGATCCATATGCCGGACATTGCCAACGAACAAGAGCAGGCTTTCATGAAGGCTATGCGAAATGATGACTTCAATACCATTCTGAAACTGAAGATGAGAGGATATCAGCCATCGGAGAACACACTGAAAAGCCTCCAGCCGGATGTATCCGCCACCACCTTCATCGCTGCCGCCAAAATCTTCCAAATGGAAGGGATGCTAAAAAGCCTTCAGGACATAAAACCCGCGCAAAGCCCGATTACAGGCGGCAATAAACGTAGCATGGAATTGGGGGATTAGCACACAAACTACATCGCGCACAATTCAATATAACAGTAAATATATTAATTGTTATATATCATATTTTGATTTAACAATTAATATATTTACCTTTGTAAAATGACAACGAATCACATCACCCAAGCCATGGCCAATCCGGAAATCATAGTGGAACTGGGCAGACGATTTAAGGAATACAGGCTAACCTATAGGCTCACCCAAAAAGAGGCTGCCGAGAAAGCCGGTGTCAGCCTTATCACCTTACGCCAGTTTGAGAACGGGAAGGCCTATAACATCAATATGGGCAACTTTCTTGCCCTGTTACGAGTAGTGGACTGTCTGGAACAGATGGATGATCTGATGCCGGAAATACCTGTTTCAGCCTATACAATGGAACGAATAATGAATAAAAAGCCGAAAAGGATAAGACATGGAAAATAATGTTGTGAGTGTTATGTTATGGGGAGAAGAAGTCGGAAAGCTCTATTGGGACGAAAGAAACAAAAGAGCCGTCTTCAACTATCATCCGGATTTCATCAAGAAAGGAGTGGAAATCGCCCCACTGACCGCTTCTGTCAAAGGACCGGCGGCAAAGGGTATGCCCATACTCGGAAACAAAGAAAAGACTTATCAAGGTCTCCCACCGTTTTTGGCAGATTCATTGCCTGATCGGTGGGGTAACATGGTCTTCGACCAATGGGCGGCACAAAACCATATCCCCAAGCGCAAACTCACACCGGTAGATAAACTGTCTTTCATCGGGAAACGGGGAATGGGAGCCTTTGAGTTCATCCCGGCCACTCCTGGATTGGAATCCTCTTCCACTCTCCAGATAGAGAGTTTATACCAACTGGCACGCCGTATCTTTGAGGAACGGGAGGAAATATCCGTGCAAGATGACGAAGCACTGCAACTGCAAAGTATCTATGAGATAGGTACATCAGCCGGAGGGCAGCACCCGAAAGCCATCATCGCCATCAATGAAACGACACATGATATACGTTCCGGCCAAGTCCCTTTACCGGAGGGCTATACCTACTACATATTGAAGTTTGCAGAAGGGGACGATTTTCCGTTCACGCAAATGGAAATGGTATATTATGAGATGGCAAAGGAAGCCGGGATTACGATGATGCCTTCCCGACTCATTCAAATTGAGGGAAAACATCACTTCCTGACGGAGCGTTACGATAGGATAAACGGAGAGAAGATACATACACAGACACTTGCTGCCATGAATCCGGATGCAACGAGCTATGAGGATTTGTTTGAAGTCTGCCGAAAACTGAACATCCCGGCAAGCGAACAGTCCGAACTCTACCGTAGGACGGTATTCAATATCATGGGCGGCAACGTGGATGACCACATCAAGAATTTCTCTTTCCTGATGGAAAGAAACGGCACATGGCACATCACCCCAGCCTACGACATGACATTCACCACCAATTTGGACGGTGCGGCATACGAAAACGCACACTCCATGAGCATTGCAGGAAAAGATAACGACATCACGGAAGATGACCTGATGCAATTTGCCAAACAGAACGGAATAAAGAATGCGAAAAGGATAATCGAAGAAGTCAGCCTTGCCATCAGCCATTTTTACGATTATGCCACCAATCATCAAATCGATGACTATTGGAAAGACCGCATCGAAGAGCATCTTTCCGGTTTGGTATCTCCGATCATAGGGAAAACCATGAAACACTACCTGCCCACCATTGTCGAACCCTACGAGACAGAGGATGGCTTTTTGGTATCAGAAATCAACATCATCGAAAACACCCGGCATGATTTCCGTATCGAGGCCTTCATAAACGGAAAGCGACAGAAATACATTGCCGGGCGTAAAAGCGATTTGGCTGCTGAAGTCATTGCCAAAGGCAGAAACAAGATGCCCGTTGAGAACAAGAAAGAACTTGTGGAACGGTTGTTACTGCCTTTAGCTAGAAGATAAAAACAG
This sequence comes from Bacteroides sp. 2201st1_D9_2201SCRN_220225, assembly GCF_040928965.1. Taxonomy (NCBI): domain Bacteria; kingdom Pseudomonadati; phylum Bacteroidota; class Bacteroidia; order Bacteroidales; family Bacteroidaceae; genus Bacteroides; species Bacteroides sp. 2201st1_D9_2201SCRN_220225. Next base: position 6,596 of record NZ_JBCODG010000097.1, read on the forward strand.
ACGAATAGCGACACTATTACATTAATAAAAAGTCTGTTCTTGTTCGGCAAGCAACTGCATACGATCCAAATCCGGACATTGCCAACGAACAAGAGGAGGCTTTCATGAAGGCTATGCGAAATGATGACTTCAATACCATTCTGGAACTGAAGATGAGAGGATATCAGCCATCGGAGAACACACTGAAAAGCCTCCAGCCGGATATATCCTCCACCACCTTCATCGCTGCTGTCAAAATCTTCCAAATGGAAGGGGTACTAAAAAGCCTTCAGGACATAAAGTCTGCGCAAAGCCCGATTACAAGCGGTAATAAACGTAACATGGAGCAAACAAATTTACTATTCAATTTTCAGTTTTTTTCTATTTCTATACTACTGTACGCCATAAAATAACGAAGAAACTTATTCCTATATCAATTCATAATCAATAACATACAATTCACCAAGAATATTAGGGAATGCTACAGTATCATATATCACCTGCCCTACTCCATTAAAATTACCCGGAGATATTACAGATGCTACAACACCATGATAAGCTGTGGGAGAAAAAGAAAGATCTGCTAATCCATTTATCCCAATAACATTTTTCTGTACACCAGCATTATTAACATTACAAAAAATTGCATAATGAATAGTTTGATGTAAATTTACAGCAGCATTAGGAAGATGCACAAAATATAATATATCTCCATTATTACATTTAGCTAAATCATGATAGGTATTTATTTTTTGTATCATACTTTCTAAAGAAGCTCCAAAAGGATTAACTGAAATTCTTTTTCCTGTTGCCTGTTCTATAATTCCTCTAACTAAATTAGCACACCCTCCACCATTTGTAGGTAAATTAACATTCAAATTCTGAGTATTAGTAATAAATTGTGTAATCAATTGTCTATCATTTATACTTATAGCCATATATTATAACTCATGTTCTCCTACTCTCTCAAAGGCTTTTCGGAACCTGCCTATAAAAACTGTCTCTGTAAGCTTACCCCACAAATCTACCCTATAATCCCCAAACCGCTATCATCCCTTTTCTGAATGCCATGGAATTTTTTCCGAATACATAAGTTAGAAGATGAAAAAAGATTGTATTCAAAGTTTTTGGTTCTTTTTTGAAAAAAGAACCGCTGGCCAAAAATCCAACGGTTACTTTACTTTCGGAAAAATATGCAATGAAGTTTATAGGCCGAATGAGGAACGCAGCTTCTTCATGGCATTCTCCACATCAAAGAAAGACACATCCATAAGATCTTCTCCCCATGCTTCCGGAAAGTCAAGAATGGAACGTCCGTTATTAAGAACCGCATCACGGATGGCTTTCATCACATTCTGCCGAGTCGGTTCCAGCTTGAAGAAAAGGCAATGCCTGACTGCCATTGTAAGGGTATCATCATCTATAAAGAAACGGATGGTGACGGTCATGTGTACCTGCGTCCGTTTCTCCAGTTTCTTCTTTTTAGTTTCCAGTTTGGCCAACCGGGAAACATAGAATGAAGGGATATGTTTCCCGGATTCAACGCAAGTCTTCATCGCTTCATGTATTTCAGCGATGCCGTCACGTATATCCGTCAAGTCGGTGCAGTTGGATGCAACCGTATAAGCCGATAACTTTTTCATCTCAAAAGCCGTTTTTATATGGCAAAAGCCCTGTTTGTGAAACTTATAATATATGAATCTCCTTATCACCTACCTTCTCGTCCGATACGACCAATACCTCGTACTTCATCCTCTTGTAATTATAGACTACGGCAAGCGTATTAAAGCCACCGTTATCATACCGCCTGTCATAAACGGTATGTACATACTCATACATCGCATTCCCCATCATGAACTTTACGGAAACATCCGTAAAGTAAAATGCCACCGCATAAGCCAGCGTTTTCTTTTTATCAACCTTTTTTGTTTTCATAACCATTTGTCCTTTATTGTTTTCTGATAAAATATTCAATGGCCGAATGAACCAATATATAATGTGTGGGTGTCTGCCTGCACTGTTCCGCATAAGGATTATAGAACTGGAGAGCCAGCGCATGGTATAATTCCGGCAATTCCCGCTTGATTCTCGCCGTAAGCAGCCGATAGGAGCATTTTCTACCGTACTTCATCAGCTCACGCCATTTGTCCTGTGTTATTTCCGTGCAATTCGTCTCGTAAACCATAACTTCCGTTTTTAAGTTCAATATTCCGGTTGGAAAGCGGAAAGGGGTTGTTCCCTCTCCGTTTATTCTCTAATCAATTCAGGCAAGCTTTTACCGTTATACCGGTTTTCAGTCCTTTATCCAGCTGCACGGTCAACCCACGAACATTCACCTCTTGAATTTGAGAAAGAAGCACATAACCCCATTCCCATTCTTGAATATGGCAATAACCGAAAAAAAGCCAGTCACCGTCTTCCTGCTGTTCGGCTTCCGTTACCAACCATACCACCGAAGAAAAAGGAAGGAAAAACCTTGCGATGACTTCCGCATTAAGCCCCTGCCCCTCTTTTGAGTACAAAGGGTTGGCTTCAAACACATTCTTTAGTTGTTCCGTCACTGTAATCATATGTCACATTTTTAAAGGGTTAAACTTCTAATTTTATGCTTCAGCTAGATTTAAAGACCTTTTTTTAAAACCCCTTTCCGGGATGACCTTTTCTTTCTGCCGACTTTTTTTTTGAGCTTTCATGCCCCATCTGAGTTTATAAGCCTTTTTTTTACGGCACACAACAAGAAGGAAGGAGGGATTGAGAAAAGTTTTGGACGACAAAAAATGTTGGGGACAGCGAAGCCGTCCGGCGTTATTTTTTTCGGTACAAAGGGCGAAGACCGGAACTCTTTCGTATCCATCCACCGAAATAAATTTGCCGTTCAAAAACAAAGGCTCTCAGACGGGGCTATGAAAAAACGTACATTAGGGGAGGCAGAAAACAAGGAAAAGGGCAGTACGGAAATAAAAGAAGAATAAAATCCAACATTATTCACATTGATATATAATAGCCAAGTATTTCGCCATATCAATATAAATCCAACTATAATCAAAATCAAACAGTTATCTAATTTATTGGTTATTAAACATATAATACGCCAAAACATTTATTTTGGAGAATATAATATTAATTAAACAAAAAAATGGCATCATTAAAAATAAAGTATCGACATTCCTCTATAGAAGGAAAAGCGGGAACATTGTTCTATCAAGTAATTCATAATCGTGTAGCAAGGCAGATAAATTCAGGATACAAGATTTATCCTGACGAGTGGGATATTTTCAATTCCCAAATAATCATACCAGCAAAGACAGGAGAAAACCGGCATCGGTATTTGGTTTCTTTAAAAAAATGTATTGAGGAAGACACCTCACGTCTAAAAGATATTATGATAAGATTTGAGAATCTTGGATACAAATATACGGCAGACGAAATCATTGAATATTATTCCGCTCCTCCTGTGAACGAGTACTTTGTGTCATTTTGTGAGAATCTCATTGAAGAATTGAGACAAATAGGTAAAATACGCACCACAGAAACTTATACCACTACGCTCAATAGCTTCAAGCGATTCATGAATTTCAGAAAGAAAGGCAGAGACATCCCTTTCGACAATATAGACTCCAACCTGATGATGGAATATGAACAATATCTAAAATCTAATGACATTTGTCCGAACAGTACTTCCTATTACATGAGAAACCTCAGAGCCATGTATAATCGTGCCGTAGAAAAAGAATTGGTTATACAGCGATATCCGTTTAAACATGTATATACGGGCATAGATAAAACTGTAAAACGGGCAGTTCCGGCCAAAATTATCCGACAGATACGCGATATGGATTTAAGTCACGACTCCTCTTTGGAATATGCAAGAGACCTATTTATGTTCAGTTTTTATACCCGAGGGATGTCATTTATAGACATGGCTTATCTAAAGAAAAGTAATTTGCAAAACGGTTTTTTATCATATCGCAGAAAAAAGACCAACCAACAGCTAGTAATCAAATGGGAAAAGCCCATGCAAGAAATCATAGATAAATACGATACCATAGGTTCTTCTTATCTATTGCCGATCATTCTCGACGCAAAAACGGATGAACGGAAACAATACAAGAATGCAGCCCAGCTGGTGAATTCAAAACTAAAGAAATTGGGAAAACAAATCGGCCTTCCTATTCCGCTGACGAGTTATGTGGCACGTCACGCCTGGGCTTCTATCGCCAGAAGCAAAAACATTCCGTTGGCTACCATCAGCGAAGCTATGGGACATGATTCAGAAAGCACTACACGGATTTATCTTGCATCGTTAGACACCTCCGTAGTGGATAAAGCGAACAGTATTATTTTAAATACACTTTAATTCACATTATAAAACAGTTTACGCCATAGGTTTCAGCATACGTGCCCAATCGGCCCGCTGTTATTCTATGGCAATTATTATTTTTATTTATCTGACAAAAAATAAGTTGGAATTATGTTATACAAATTGAAGTTTTCTTTCTGAGAGAAAGATTTGTAAATGCAAAAGTACAAAAGATAACACAAAAAACACTAAAAATCAGAAGAAAAATATTAGTCATACCATAAAAAATAAGAGGTATGATTAGAAAAAACTGATTATTTGTTGAGCAAATTGATTATACCAATCTTATAAATATTTGATATACATCAAAATACCAATCACCCCATTTCTCTCAGAAAGAGAAACACCGAAAATAGGAGAAATTTCCTATACGAATGCCATAGGAATATAATGAACAAGTATATACCCTATACTTTCAGTTGTATGACAAGATGGATTCAGAAAGGAAAAAGCCCCGTGAAAGTACAAAATTCTTGCTTGAAAAAGATTGAATAAATGACGGTTTTCTCCATAAGAGAAATGTTTTGAATATGCAAAAATACATAAATTATTGAACATAATAGCATAAAACAAAGAAAAACCTTAATAGCCACCTCGTTAAATGTCGTGGTTACATAACAAATGTTGAGTAAACTAGATTGTATTTACAGCGAATAATCCCTGTAAATCAATTATATATGTTAAATATTTATGTCCTCTATTTCTCTTATGGAGAAAAATAGGAATGCGGCAAGATAAAAGACGGCATGAATGGTTGATATGACAGCCAAAAAAGACATAAATTACTATAATACAGACCAATACATAAGTTGGGATGAACTATGGGTATATCTTGACCTGCCGTAATAACTAAAAAACACACGACGAATGAGTACTCCCATAACCACAAGGGAAGATCTAACTAGAATCCAATGGTTCGCCATGAGCGCTTATAAAAACGAGAAAAAGGCGGAAGAGATGCTCAAAGGCAAGGATGGTCTAGAGTATTTCATACCGAAACACTATGCCGTAAGGGTCTATCACGGAGTGAAATCCAAAAGGCTTGTACCAGTCATCCCGAATCTCGTCTTCGTGCATGCTTCCCGAAAACAGATCACGGATTTCAAAAAAAAATATAATTTCTTACAATTCATGATGTGGGAGAAAAGCACGGGACTGAAATATATCGTGGTGCCGGATAAGCAAATGGAGAGCTTTATCAAGATTGCCTCGCAGTATGAAGAAAACACTATTTATTATAAACCGGAAGAGATTGACATACGGAAAGGTACCCACATATGTATTTACGGTGGCAAGTTCAATGGAGTAAAGGGCGTATTCATGCGGGTGAAAGGAAAACGTCGCCGCCGGGTGGTTGTGATGCTTGAAGGGATTATGGGTATATCGGTAGAAGTTCATCCCGATTTGATTGAAGTCATCAATGATTCCGATTGTGACAAATTTTGAGAGATGACACAAAAAGGAGATGATGAAGTTCCCCTTCCTCGTGGCCTTACACAAATAAAATAATATTTGAATATATGTATTTTTGGATTGTAAATTGTTCACTGGCATTTTTGCTTTGTGTTCTCTGTGCGGGTATCGTCATTCCCCAGATTCTGCTAATCGCTTTCCGTAAGAAATTGTTCGACTTTCCCGATGAGCGGAAGGTACATCATTGTGCGGTGCCCCGATTGGGTGGTATCGCATTCAAGCCGGTAGTGTTTTTCACCATAGCCCTGTTGCTAGGAATCAATATGGTGCTGGGACATTCGGAGATATTGTCCGAAATCGGGAACGACGTGTGCTCTTTGGCTTTTGCTTTCTGCTCCATCATGGTACTATATCTGGTTGGCATGGCCGATGACCTGATCGGTATCCGTTATCGTGCCAAGTTTGTCATCCAGATTCTGTGCGGCGTGATGCTTATTGCCGGTGGGGTATATATCAACAACCTATACGGTGTTCTGGGCATCCATGCGGTGCCGTTATGGTTAGGATATCCCCTGACCATCCTGATCGTGGTCTTCATCATCAATGCCATCAACCTGATTGACGGCATTGACGGGCTGGCTTCCGGGCTATGCAGTATCGCCTGCCTATTTTATGGACTGACTTTCTTTATGCTCCATCAGTATGTTTATGCCATGCTGGCGTTTGCCACATTGGGAGTGTTGGTACCATTCTTCTATTACAATGTTTTCGGGAACGCCAAACACGGAAGGAAGATCTTCATGGGCGACACAGGCAGTTTGACCATCGGCATGATGCTCTGTTTCCTCAGTCTCAAACTGACCATGTGCGGACTAGACGATAATACAGGAAATGTACATCCGATGGTGCTGGCCTTCTCACCCTTGCTGGTTCCATGCTGTGACGTGGTCAGGGTTTACCTGCATCGGGTACGCAACGGAAAGAACCCGTTCCTGCCGGACAAGAACCATATCCACCATAAGCTGCTTGCTCTCGGAATAAAGCAGCGCAATACCATGATCATCATTGTTTCCGTGTCAACTATATTCATACTGCTCAATATTCTTCTGTCCCTTTATCTCAATGTGAACTGGATCGTTTTGGGTGATATATTGATATGGAC
>NZ_JBCODG010000098.1:0-12672 GCF_040928965.1 Bacteroides sp. 2201st1_D9_2201SCRN_220225
ATCGGGGAAGCGTACCGAAATAAATCCTGTTTCCGTCTTTCGGTACGTTTTGTTTCTGTACCGGAATTAATCAAAGACATATTAAACGAAAGAAATCAAACAACGGTAGATAGCAAACGGCGTAACCTCCCCTAAAGGTCGGTTAGCCACCAAATATTATATTTAGAATGAAGAAACGGGACTATAAGGAGCAAGAACGACAACGGCGCTATTATTTCTTCGACTACCTGTTCTGGTTGGGAGAAATGGCACAGAGGCATTACAAGGGCGAGCCAAGACGCCCCGACGGGGAGTCCATGCTGATGCTTTGCATCATGATATTTATCTATGAGCCGATCTTCCTTACAACCGCTCATTTCCTTTTCGACTCCACGGTATTTGAGTGGTTTACAGTCGCCATGATAGCCGGAATCGTCGCAATTCTCCACTATCTATCGAATGGTCGGATATACCCGTTTTCACGAAGGGAAGCGGTCATGCAGCACTATGAGGGACGCAGGTTCAGCCCCTTCAGATGTTACTTCTTCCTGTTCTCCCTCGGCTTTCTGATGATTGCCGAAATGTACCTGTTGCCAAGCACACTGATGCGGATAGACGGGCGCAAGGCGGAGCCGGTGGAGAACACACGGACGGAAGTTCCGCAAAGGTGGAGGGATTACCTTGCGCTGCATATCACGGTAGGAGCCCGTCAGGAAGTACCCAGCGAAGCCTTGCAATATCTGATTAATCAGGACGGTCGCACATCCCGATACGGGCAACCGGTCTATGTCATGCAGGTAAGGGAGGAAGATATGGGAGGAGAGTTCCGTGTAGGGCTATTGAACCATGCCACCTTTGATGAAATCCAAGACGGCAGCCAGAAGTTTGTCGAATGTACATGGGTCAAGGGATATACGCCGGACAGCATAAGGGTACTGCTGACCGGGTGGTACGAGGTGAGAAACACCGGGCTTTGTCCGGTGGACTCTCTGGAATGGACGGAAGATACGGAATTTTAAAACCTACAAAAGTATGAAAAGAGCAGAAACAGGAAGACCTCATTTATTTCGCTTGATTGCGATGATACATAAAACCGCATACATCCTTGCCTACGATATGCTGCGAAGGAAAGGGGGGCATGATTGGGTGGAGCGTCGGGCTGGTGGGATAATTGGACTTCCCTATCTCTCATTAATTTTGGTGGCATTACTTACGCTAAAAGACGACCCGAATAACGGTCAGAAAATAGTTACCGGCATATTGATCGGATGGGCGGTTGTCGCAGCATGGTGCATCTCCGGATTTCAGTTCAAACCTTCTGATTGGAGAATGGAAATCCGAGAAGAACTTGATTTGCGTCCTCTATATTGGAAAAAGGCGATAGAGGTGTACTATGCCGTTGTCATTGCAGTGGCGGTAGTGGCAGGCATTGTCATGCCCAATGTATAAATCCGAAGTGAAACATTAGTGGGAAATTCGCTACGGTCAGGGCGATGACGATAAGGACTATTTTGGCGAGCTTCCTGCCGGAGTGTTTCATCTTTCCGTAATATTTACGGAGCGCTTCACGCCGCCCGGCTGTGTAACGGAGCTGGCAAAATAAGTCGGGAAGAAAGCAAAGAATCATTACTATGGCAAAAGCAATTATCCAACTGAAAAGGCGAAATAGTAGCGGTATTCCAAGCGGTATGGTTATGGCAAACAGCCAGCATAGGAAAAGCAACATTCTCCCATTGAGATTGTTATGCTCTCGCTCGCTCCATTTTTCGGCTACATACCACATATAGTCGATGAAGCAGAACCGGTATTTGCGATTGTCCTTATCCATGCTCTCACCTCCATACAAAGAAATCGACCAATATGAGGATAATCAGAACGCTGACCAGCACTATCTTAATCCGTCGGCGTGTTTCGGGTTTGCAATCATCAAAGAACCATAGCTTTCCATGAAACTGCCACTCACATGCCCATTTCCAACGGAACAGCAACCCTGCAAGCCATAGGGCAAGCAACCCGACACCAAACAGCAACCCGTATTTAGGGTGAGCCTGCAACCACTCGAAAAACGCTTCCGCCTTGCTGTTCATAGCTTCGTATATATCGGTAACTTTCATTGCATAATTATCATTTGTCATACCATAATTCAATATACCAATCGCCCTCAATGTGTCTTGATGCCATACCGCCCGGTGCATCCGGATCATTCCTAACAAGCTCAATCAGGTCGTTCAGTTCCCAATTGACCGCATAGGTTGAGTCCTCCGCGAACCTGTAAGCATACTGCTTGTCCACACTCGGCCCGACAGACCAACCGGCAGAATAGTAAATGATAGAGATGCTTGGAACAATGGTGTCGGGCAGTTCCTCAATGGGAGGAATTGAGCTAAAATCGCCATGTTCAATCTGCCACAAAGTATGCCGGCTTTTGAAATACAATCTCCTACCACCCACCGATGCAAGCAGGGAATCAAGACGCGTGCATTTTTCATTGCCAAGACTTGACAAACACAATGAATCCGTTGCGCTCCCGATTGGATAGAACGGAGGGTAAATGTCGCCATACGGGCAATTCAACAGAATTTCGGTTATTTCATTAAACGCATCTTCATGGGCATAGAAATTATGAATCATATCCTCGTCAGACGGAGGATTGAAACCTCTGTTGCCACACCCTACGGCAATGAAAGCCACTACAGTTGCCGACAATAATACTTGCAGAAATCTACTCGCCATAGCCGATAATCGTGATTCCGAACGCAAAAATAATGTTTTTCGTCCACTCAATCACCACGTTATGCCGAAAAACAATGTGCCGGATGCTCTTTGTCTGCCGTAAAAACAGTATTTTTGTAAAAATGGAAATCAGCTATGGCTTTCAAACGGAAATATAAGTTCAGCATAATAGACCACCTGTATTATGCGGGTCGCATACGACGCATCCACAACAGGTGGTCTATGCCGTTGGATGCTATCTTCTTGTGGGTTTTCGCTGTTGTCCCTTCGCTTCTTATAATAAGATTCCTATACTGGGTAATACCGTTGTGGCTGCCGTCAGCTTTGTCTGTCGGCTTGGTCTGGGCAGCAGTAGAGGTGTATTCAAAGATTGAAAAGAAGTACTTTACCAAAGCGCGGGAGCGTGCCTATTACCGCCTTTATCCTGAAAGAAAGGATAAAAACTATTTCTGGCTTCAGTTACTATTGCCGCTTGGTCTGTTTCTGATTAATTTGGGCATAGCCTATTGGCTTTTCTTTGTGTATCAATGAGCGGGAAGAATGGTAATAGTTTATGGTTCTGATATTTTAAAATTTAGACAATGAGCAAAATTCCAACGATAATTGTGATAATGTTATTATGCGGTTGCAGTTCCATGAAACACTACGGCGTGTTTCAATGTGACAATGGCAACGATTATGTCAGCGAGGGATTGTACCGTATCGTGGACAAGCGAGGGCGTATCGGGTACGCGGACGAAAGCGGCAGGACGGTCATCAAGCCCCGCTTCGCCTTCGGCTTCCCATTCGAGAACGGCAAGGCAAAAGTAACCGACAAGGGAGAAATGAAAGAAGTGCCGGGTTCGGACGGAGAATACCACTATTGGAAAAGCGACGAATGGTATTACATCGACAAGAAAGGGAATAGAAGTGAAGAAAACAGACAACAATAGTCTTACTTGAGAGACTTGAAAATGCCGCAAGGGAAACCGATTTGGGTTTATGGATGAACGAGACAATACATGCGTCAGATACATAGATATTTATCGTTTCGAAACACGGACGGGAGCTTGAAAGGCTTTCTAAAAACATCCCTGCTGTGCGATGATGCTTCTCAAACGGGACAAGTTTTCTGCTAGGGCAGTCTTCACGGAGAGCAGGTAATTCCTGCGCCCCCCCTTCCGTGCCGGAATCCATCACGATCTCGGAAATGCCGGCATCCCATTCCGAGGGAAAAAGCTTGTAGCCGGTATGTACTTGTCTTGCCAGACGGTTGTGAATCACTTGATAGTAGAGCGAGCCTTCCTTCATCTCGACGGAAGAGGCACGGAATTTAACTTTTATTGTTGCCATGAATATATCTGTTATTTAATTTTTCACCTGAAAACTAATCCCGGGGAAACCATTGCATGAATATTCATCTGCCTTTAACACATCTAAAAGCAAAAAGTCCCTTGGCGCACCGGCGTCACAGGAACTTTTCACATATAAAAGACACATGTTCTTTCACTGTATGCGTATATATTCCGAATACCTGATTTCCACATACGGGTTGTCACTGGAAATGGACTGATGGATAGCCTTTACACGCTTCCAGAACCACCATCCCTTGTATTCTACCCAAACCGCCTGATTGAGGGTTACCGGAACTTTGATGTCGCCTTTGAGCCGTTTGTTCTCGATCAACCCGGTAAGTTGGATATACGGTGTAACCATCTCCACCTTCTGCCGCAGCAGTGGAACGGTATCACGGATAATGAGCGTGTCACGGATGGCGGCATCTATCGGGGCTTTCACTTCGACTTCATGCCGTGCAGCCACTTCGAGGTTCCTGATTTTCACGCCTAGCCTTTCGATGGTCTCGGCATCCTTGGCACGGAACTCTTTATACTCATCTATAGTCAGCCGCAATGCCTTGGCATCGAGGACCATCGTCGCTGAATCGATCTGCATCCGCTTCACATCGGAAAGCAGTGCGGTGCTGTTCATGCGGAATCGGTCGCGTTCTTCCGTGAGGCGTATTGTCCGCCGGTGCTGCAGCCAGAGGATGCTACAGAGCAGCAACACCGTTGCCAGAAGTATTCTGTTTAATCTACTCATATGATACTGATTCTTCGGGGATGAACCACAGAAATTCATCCATATAGATTTCTTCCAACAATACAAGGCCGCCCCGGTTCTTTTTTCGGTTCTGCGGGAGGTCTTCAACGACCAGTCCACGGCGACCGACCAGTTCGTCCAACCTCATTTCGGAGAGTTCAGGCGAAGCGATGATGGTAACGTATGCATTCTTTTTCATAACTGGTCTTTCCATGATGTTTTTACTTGTGCGTTCCCTGACATTTGAGAAGTTCACGGATATCGGCACGGATTTCGTGCAGGTCATTCTGTACCGTGTTGAGCTGCATCATGGTTGCCTCGAACACGGACTTGTCCAGCTTCATGGCGTTGATACGGTCATACTGGTTCTTGATTTCCACTTCCAAACCGATACATTTGGTTTCCAGTTCTGCAATTTGGGCGGTGTTGTTGACATGCTGTATGTACAGTGTCAGCGAGAACGAGAGTACCACGACAATGATCTTGAAGTACTTCATTACAAATTCTTTGAGTTGTTCCATATCTTATTCCATTAAAAGTGAGAATGCGTCCCTGATAGCCCTCAGCAGAGTCTCGGCTGCCGCACTATCCCGGAACCCATAGATGACAAGCGCGATCATCATCGCCAGATAGACCCACCAGGCGATTTCTTCCTTAGTGATTTTACGTTTCCGCTTCGCCATCTTTTACAGGATTTTGGGGTACGATTACATTGAAGATAACATTGCCGTCGCTGCCTTCGATACGCAGGCGGTTCTCCTCCTTGTGCCTGATGGGGAAGATATCCATCAGCGCCTTGGCGGCATTGACCGACACGGCCCTGAGCGGTGCCGGAGAGAGCGGCACACCGAAACGGTCTGTATAGTCCGAAGTGGCCGTCTCGTCCATGATTGCCTTGAGAGTCTCGGTCACCTGCAGCTTTACAGCCATCGTCTCCATCTCGAACCGTTCCGAGGAGAGCAATGCCTTGATATGTGCCAGCACATGCGGTTTGTTCATCAGGTAATTGGCCGAAGCATACGGGTTCTTCACCGTATCCTCACCGAATACCTCCACAAAGCATTTTTTCGGCCGTCCGGCATATTCCAGCCCGCCGTTCACATAGAGGTTGCAGAATTGCAGCTCCTGCTCCGTGAGCGGTTTCTCTTCCGGCCTATCCTGCGTGTTCGTTATCTTGTCTGACATCGGTTCTTCCTTCCTTTTCTGAAAGAGTAGCGGGTTTGTATCCCGGAGGTTTTACAAAATCCGCCTTTTCATTGAGCAACTGCTCCATTAATGCGTCATAGAATACCTGGGCCAACGCATCGGCACACGCCTCCGCATCCGCTAGCGAGTTGATGAGCCGCAGGTTGAACTTGATTTCCAGGTCGTAGCCCGATATGAACGCCATCAGTTCGTTCCCGTCATAGCCCAGCGCCCCGTAGGTCATCCGGTCCGCCGTACGGAATGTAATGGTCTCGGGAATCTGTTCCCGGTCAATGCCTTGGGCTTCCTTATTCGTGTCCATACTCATATCTTGAAATATTTACGGGTTTTCTCTTTCTTCTGTGTAGCGATTGCCGCCCCTTCCGTCTGGCGCAGACGGGAGGTATAGACCCCCAGGATGTCAAGCGTGGCCGTCACATCCGCAGCCGCATCGTGGGCATCGTCCAGTTCCACCCCCAATTTTGAGGCTACCAGTTCCAGTTTATACGAAGTAACCTCCGGATCAGCGGCAAAAGCCAACCGTCCCATGACAAGCGTGTCGATGTAGTGCGGCTGGAAGTTGCCGTAATAGTCCTTGGTACCGGAAAAGGTCTTTTCAAACTCGGCGGCCAGTCCGGCATAGTTCATCAGCTGTTGCAGGAATCCGATATCGAAAGCGATGTTCTGTCCGACCAGCACGGGCTTGCACTGATAGCCCTTCGAGAGGGTGCTGCGTTTGGCGAAGGCGATGACTTCTCCGGCGACTTTCTTCATGTCCACACCCTGTGTGCGCAGCATCTCCATGGTAATGGCGGAATAGTCCAATGCCGTCTGTTCGTACTTCATCGGGACATATTCCGGTTCTTTCGCCTGTTCATGGCGGGTACGCAACACCTTGCGTCGGGGAAGCCCCGCGTCCTGTTTCCCGTAGGGGGCGATATACGCCTGATAGCGGTCGAATACCTGCCATGTGTCGAAACGGACGGCTTGCAGGGCGATCTGTGTACAGGCGCATTCACGGCAGTCCAGCCCTCCGGTCTCGAAGTCCAGCCCGATGCCTACATATATCTTCTGTTCTGTCTTGGGTGCCATATCTTTTCAGGATTGAATGAATAACAATGAGTTCCTATAGGTCTGTAATGTATTGCATCCGTTGTAGTCGCTGTAACGGATGACGGCAGTGAGGATGACCACCCGGTCTTTGAGCGACTGGATCTCGGTGTGGTGTTCCATGTAATAGTCGTTCCAGCATACACATTCCGCCAGACGGTTGTTCTGGGAGAGTGTCAGCTTGGCGAAACGCTTCCGGCTTCCCGTCTCCCTGTCCTTGTAGGTATGTTCGGTTACATCCACCACCGTGGCGCAGACAGTCGCACGCCTGCCGTCGTTCTCGTCCCGTGCCACCTCGTCCAGGGTCAAGTAAGAGGCTTTTCCCTTGACCTGCCTGCGGGCTTCCGAATTGTTGAAGATGCGGCGATAATCGATGCTGCCTATGCCCGACACGGCAATCTGCTGCTGCGACCAGAAGAAATGCCGCCCGCGCATGTCCTGCGGGAAGTCTTTTTCAGAAAGGGAGAATCCCAGTTCCCGTGCTGCGCGTTCGAGCAGCGCGCAGCGTTCGGTAACCGCCCCGACTTTTTCGATACGGTCGAAGCATCCGGCAAGGATCATGTGCTTGACATGCCGGGCGTTCACGGGGACTTTCACGGCCTCTTCCGCGTTGTCGGGGTCGTCCCAGTAACTGTATTTCTTGAGTTTGTAACGGAATATGCGGTGGATGAAGTTCTCGATACCGGTATATGCCCCGCCCCGGTCGCGTTCCGTGACGATGTATTCCACTGTCTTGACACCGACCTGTTTGATACGGGTAAGCGACCAGAAGATTTCATCGGTGGCATAGTCGGTGAAGAACTCCGTCCCGGAGCGGTTGATGTCCGGCGGCACGATCTTGGCCGACGAGCAGCGTTCCATCTCCGCCATCAACGAAGGAATCTCCTTGTCGTCCGCCCATTGCAATGCCACCGTGTAGAATGCCGAGGGGTAATTGGCCTTGAGCCATGCCCCGCAATAGGCTGTAAGGGCGTATGCCGCGGCATGGGAACGGTTGAACGAATATTTCCCGGCTACCTCTATCTTGTGCCAGATTTCCTCCGCCTCATAGTCCGGGCATCCGTTCCCGACGGCTCCGGCAATGAAATCCGCCTTCAGCGTGGCCATCAGGTCGGCTTTCTTCTTTCCTATGGCCTTGCGCAGATAGTCGGTCTTCCCGAGGTCGAATCCCCCGAGCGTATGAGCAACGGACATGAACTGCTCCTGGTAGACCATGATTCCGAAAGTGTTCTTCGTTGCTTCATAACAGCCGTAGTTATAGACCGGGGCCACTTCGCCACGCCTGAAACGGACATAATCATCGGTGGCACCGATGTCGAGTGTGGCGGGACGGTACAGGGCATTGATGGCGATCAGGTCCTCGATACACTCCGGCTGTACATCCTGGATAAACCGGGTAATGCCCGGCGAAGAGAACTGGAACACATTCTGCGTGTTGCCGTCCGAGAGCAGTCGGTAGGTCTTCCCGTCTTCCAGCATATCCTGCGTAATACGCCCGATAGTAAGTTCCTGCCCGAAATTTCGGTTGACCAACGCGATGACGGCACTCAGTTTGGCAAGTTCCTTTGTCGCCAGCACATCCTCCTTCAACAATCCGATCTCATCGACCGAATAGCCGTCGAACTCCGATACCAGTGCCCCGTCCATCTTACGGACCGGCAGGAAATCGAAGCATTCGGCGGGCCTGCCGTCCCGCGTGTCCGGTGTGACAACGATGGCCGAGGCGTGTATGGAGGCCGCTTTGGGCTGTCCGAGCAATCCTTGCACGTCCTCGATGACCAGCGGATAGGTCTGGATAAAGTCCCGAAGTTTTCTGTTGAAGGCAGCCTGTCTGAACAGTCCTGTCCAGTCCGTGCCGTCATCTATCATGGCGGTAATATAGTTCACGATGGAGTGAGGCACGCGGTGTACGCGTGCCACGTCCTTCAAGGCGGCTTTCAGTTTCATCGTGGTAAAGGTGCCGGCGGAAAAGACACGCTGGCGGCCGTCCGCGTTGTACCGTTCTTCCAGGTAATCCTTGATCTCCTGCCGCCGGTCGGAGGCATAGTCGACATCTATGTCCGGCAGCGAAGCGTGGCCGCCTTCTGTCAGTCCTTTGTCCACAAAGGCATCCATGACCGTCAGCGGTCCGTCTGCTTTCCTGATTCTTATATGTGTTACTTTCATCTGATATATTTCTTGTATCGTATTATCGCGCTTACCGTCTGGCGGCTGACACCGTACTGTTTTGCCAGGCTGTTCTGGGAAGCCTGGCCGGAGGAATACCTCACCCGTATCTCTTCCGCCTGCCCGTTGGTCAGTTTGGCGTTCACGCTTTTCTCGCCGTAATCCCGTTTGAGGCCACCCGCTATGGCATGTTCCATATTCCGCTGGTGCGTACACATTTCCAGGTTATCCGCACGGTTGTTGTCGCGGTTCCCGTCGATATGGTTCACCTCCAGTCCCGGATTCCAGTCGGGCAGGAAGTGCTGTGCCACCAGACGGTGCACGGAGAACTTCTTTCCGACACCGCCCTTGTAGAGTCGGACACAGTCATAGAGCGAAGTCGTCCCACACCAATGACACATGATACGTTCGGGTTGTGTCCAGGTGATACCGTCATGCGAAACTTGCCGTTCCAGACTCTTGACACGCCCGAGGTTGCTGATCTTGTACTTTCCTTCATAGTTCTTGATATCCACCCAGATTTCCCGGGTGTCAGCCATGGGTTATACGGTTTAGTGCTGTCTGAAAAATTCCCAGGTCTATCTCCACGCCGATGAACCGGCGTCCCGTATTCCGGCAGGCCACGGCTGTACTGCCGCTGCCCATCGCAAAGTCGAGGACGATGTCTCCTTCGTCGGTGTAGGTGCGTATCAGGTATTCCAGCAGGGCGACAGGTTTCTGTGTCGCGTGCAGGCAGGAGAGCTGCTTGTCCGTCTTGAATTTCAGCACACTGCGCGGATAGCGTTCCGTGGATATGTAATCCCGGAAATTATCGTGCTTCCGGTATATCTCGCCGGCATCGCATTTCCGCTGGTGTTCGGCCATCACGACCTTGCGCTTGTGCCCGTCCGTCTTGATCGGATGATACTTCGGCAACCTGTCGTAAAAGACCAGAATGTCCTCGTGCGCCTTCATCGGCATACGCCTGGCGTTTAGGAAGCCTGTCGCCTGCGTCTTCTCCCATACCCAGGCATACCGCAGCCTGCGGAGATTGGAGCTGCCCAGCAGGCTCGTAAAAGGATGCTGGCAGAACAGCAGTACGGGAGTGTCAGGTCTGGATATGCCCTGTACAGCATTCCACATCCCGGGGATGTCTATCACAGCGTCCCATCGACAATGTGTCGTACCGTATGGAGGGTCTGACAATACCATGTCGGCAGTGATGCCTTCTTCAGCCAGCAGGGGCAGCACATCGAGTGCATCGCCCCGGTAAAGGTCGCAACCGTCATAGGGACGGTGGTGTTCGTAGGTCGGATTCATGGGTTTCGAGTTCCTTTAGGTTCCACAAGCAATCTCGGCGGTCAAAAAGGATTTCGTCGCCACACATCAATTCATCTGCGTATATCGTCCGCTCTTCTCCGTTACGGATTACCCGCATCCGGGCATCCGTGCACAGACGGTAAGTCTTGCCTTCAGATTCCATCTCCACATAGCGTTCGCCCTTGCCGAGTGTGATGTCCGGGGCAAGCACCGTCAGTTCGTCTTTCCAGCTGAGCCCGCAGCGTTCCGGCACGAGGAAGCGCGAGAAGATAAGGTCGTATTTCAGCGGGTCGATGGAGGTTATGCCAAGCAAGTAGGAAACCAGCGAGCCCCCGGCGGAACCGCGACCTATACCAGTTGCGATGCCTCTCCGGTGCGCCTCCCGCACCATATCCCACTGCACCAGGAAATAGTCCACATTGTCGGTCGA
This sequence comes from Bacteroides sp. 2201st1_D9_2201SCRN_220225, assembly GCF_040928965.1. Taxonomy (NCBI): domain Bacteria; kingdom Pseudomonadati; phylum Bacteroidota; class Bacteroidia; order Bacteroidales; family Bacteroidaceae; genus Bacteroides; species Bacteroides sp. 2201st1_D9_2201SCRN_220225. The sequence continues at coordinate 10,982 of NZ_JBCODG010000098.1, forward strand.
TTCAATGATATAGACTTCCTCGTCCAGCCGTTCCCGATAGCGTTCCCGCTCCGGTTCCGGCACTTTCCGGTCCAGCCCGTCGTCAAGCAGTCGGAGGAACATCGTACGGCGGTCACCATACCGTTCCCGCTCTTCCGGTCGCATACGGTATTCCGGCATGAACATTCGCCCGGTCTCGAATGAGGCGTCCGCACGTCCGGCAATCTCCACCGTGGGACGGCACATGCGCCTGAACAGGGAATCGAAGTCCCATTGCCCGGAGAACAGAGGACGGAGCGTGTCATACAATTCATCCGCTGTCTTGAAATACTGGTCATCGCTCTGTTCATGGGCGGCTCCCGTGGCAATCTTGTTCACCACGATTCTGTACCCTGCATCGTCCTTGTCCATGTAGTAGCAGTCCGGAATCAGGACTGGTTCTACTGTAAATGAATCCGTGTCGGCATCATAACAGTTGCCGAAATAATATTTCAGGGCTTCTAGTTGCTCCCTGTCGATGCGGTCCGCCTTGTATTCGTTGGCGTCGACCTGGTAATAGACCGCTTCGGCACCTTTCCGGATACGCTTCACCTGTTTGGGGTGTCCGGCCATCCAGTAGACGGAACGGATGGCGAAAACCACCACACAACCTGCGGCATACATCAGCAGCTGTTCATAGCGGAGGGTGTTGTCTTCCGAATCGACCATGACGGCCCGTTGGATGCGCAGCAGATTATGCAGCCCCTCGTTATCCAAGGCATAAATCTTCAGCCCGACACGTTCTTCTTCGTGCATCATTGTCAGCGAGTAGCCGAATATATGTTTCAGCCCGGTATTGGCGCACTCCTTCTGAAGGTTCAGCGTGGCGGCCATTGTATTGCGGTCGCAGATGCCGACAGCCGTATGCCCGAGCCATTTCGCCTTGCGGCACAAATCTTCCGGCGAGCAGCAGGCGTTCAGCAGCTCGTAGGAGGTATGGATGCCGAGGTTCACGAAAGGTACATCATGTACCGGAGGCTTGGGCCGGCCGATATATTTCAGCAGGTTGAAACGGAATTCTTCCCGCAGGTCATAGTAGTACCAGTTCCTGCCGAACGGGAAGGCCACATGGAAGATTCCTTCTTCCATCAGCACATCCGGACTTTCCATCAGGTTGAACACGAGCTTGTCCCCGTCGCCGCGGAAGATGGATTCCACTCCCGACAGGTCGGCCGTGAAAAGCCGCCCGAAGCCGGGAATATCCACCACTTCCGTATCGACCGGGATATAGGTTATCCGTTGTGCATCGAGCCATGAGAAAAGTTCCTGTATCATCTTTCCTGTACTTTTTTGAGTTTGTATTCAAGGACGGACAGCAGGCGGCAGGCGAAAATCCCGTAGATTTCCGCTTCCGTGAGTTCGTCCCAGTCTTTGGCGGCATCAGCAATGTCCGCGATGAAAACCTCGAAATAGGGTTTCAGCCGTTCAGCCGTCCGCTTTACCGACTCGACGGCATCACCATCGTAACCGATGACTACGGTTCTGACGCCTTTCGATTGCAGCTTGTAGATCTGTACATCGGATATTTTCTTTCCGAAAGTGGCCACGGCTGCGACATGGGAATTGTCATAGAGTTCGAGTCTGCGGGTCAGGGCGATGACATCGAAAATACCTTCCGCGAGGATGACCGTATCGGTTTCATCCATACGGACGGCATCGTAGTTATAAAGGAG
>NZ_JBCODG010000099.1:0-12608 GCF_040928965.1 Bacteroides sp. 2201st1_D9_2201SCRN_220225
AGGTCATTCGCGTCCGATCACCGTTGCAGGGGAGTCAAAACGGTACTTGAAAAAATAGTGGGATGCTTCGTCAGGGAAGATGGGACTCTGGACCGCGACAAACTGGAAGAATTCTGGAGAAAGTATGTAAACAAGTAAATATATAATATACTTATTAAGTAATATACTTTATTTTAAGAACAATGAAGATATACGGATACATATTGGCAGCTTCACTCGCATGCACGCTTTTTTCATGCGGAGAGGATGGGGTATTGCCGGAACCCGAACCGCCGGTGGTAGGACCGGGAGACAAGGATGAACCGGATGAAAAACCGGACAAAATACAGTTGGGCATTACCGCATCGCTACAACCGATGTCGCAAACCAGAGGAATCATAGAGGCATTCATGCTGGGACATAACATGGGTGTCTTTGTCGTTACGGATGGAGCCGGCCAGACAACAAAGAACGCCTCTTATCTTTTTGATGGGAAAACTTGGAACGCAGACCGGGATGTACCGGTGGAAGGAGATGCCGATGTAGTAGCATATCTGCCGTATGACAAAGCTGTGACCGATTATGCGAAGGTTGCTTTCGACTTGACGGACCAGGACGACATATTGTACGGAACAGCTAAGGTGACAAAGGATATTCCGACTGCAAGTCTGGAAATGAAGCATGCGATGACATTGGTACGCGTACGCCTGATGAAAGACGAATACATGGGTACGGGACTGGTATCGGATATGACTTTCAAGAATGTATATACGGCTGGGACGCTTGATGCCACGACAGGAACGATAACAAAGGATTACGGAACCGGACGGGGGATAATCAAGGCCGGTGGGAACTACATGCTCAATGATGCCAACCCGGTGATTGTGGATGCCATCCTTATGCCTAAGCCGGCACACGACGAACCGGTATATGTAAGCTTCACCATTGACGGGCAGGAACATACCTATACATTCCCTGTACTGCATGAATGGCAGGCAGGTATGAAATACACCTATACCCTGAAGATGACAGGAAACTATAATTCTCCGGTAAACAAGGAACAGGTTGATATTGATGTGGAATATTGGAGCCGGTATGGTAAGACGGATGAAATCATACTCAATCCGAATCCGGACGACTATCCTTTCAAGATATGGCCGAACTATACGGAATATGGCTATGATTGCTATCAGAATGAAGGAAAAGTTTTTGGAACCTTCTATACCCCCTTCTGTGATGACGGTGAAGGAGAACTGCGCTTTGTATTCATGAGGGAAGGAACCAATGAGATAGTGGAGAAGTTCCAGCCGATAGACATCAAAACCAATGGCGCATGGGACGGCAAGCGTATCCAGTGCTATGTCACTTCTGCTCCCGGAACATACCGGCTTGTTCCACTGTTCCGTAAGAAAGGAGAAACAATGTGGTGCAGAGCTGTGGGATATTCTTACGGTAGTACGGACAAAGAGTGGCTATATGAAGTAAAAGTACCTGCACCGGATAATCTGCCGGCATTACGCGATATAGAATTGGAAGGCCAAGATAATACTACCTTTTTATCTTATCGTATCCCTTTTAATCAATCATTCAATATAGTCTTTACTTTATCTAACAAGGGAGAAAAGACCTTGAAAGGAAAAATAAAAGCTGTATGGGAACGGGAATTTAAACTTGCCTCTAACTCATATAGACCAAGTATTCAGAAAAAAGAAGCCGTTAATGATAATGAGTGGAATGACGAGATTGGAAAAGTTGATATAAATATCCAACCAGGTGTACGATTTTGGAAAGGTATTATAGAATGTAAAGTCACTCAATACTATCCAATGCCTCATGTGAATGGAACAGAATATGCTGGACCAATAATTCATCTTTATTGGTTGCCTGACGGGGCATCGGAATGGCAACTTCTCAGATTGGATGCAGACTATTTGTTCAATCGTAATCATGTAAATGGAGATATTTGGGATGAAACATTAAATTATATAAATGTATCCCTTGCAGAATGGTATAATTAAATATTGATAAACAAGTAATTACAACAAGTATATATAGATAATACAAATAAAGATACAATTCATTTGGCATTAAAGTAAGATGAATTTAAGGTGGAGAGATCCCGCTGCAGTGATGCACCGGGATTTCGTTATTTTTAATTCCAACAGTACTATTACAGCGAATTTTGTAACAAGTACTCTTCCCGAACCAGCAGGGCCATTTGATATACTTATTAATCCGTTTGCAAGCAACTCTATGAATTATCAATATTCCGCAAATGGTAATTTCGGAACAGGTAGTGCTCATCCTGTATTTTCTTTTTATGAAGGCGAGCATGTATTGATATGTGCTTATGATGGCAGCAAGCTAATTGCATCATATGAATTTATGATGCCAGCACATGGCTTGGTATTTGGATTTGATGATAGAGTTCCAGAATTCATATATGTCGAATCTATGTAATATAATAACCATAGATTATAATTTGTGTTTTGTAGATAGACTGAGATTTGTTGTGAAACAGGTCTCAGTCATTTATTATAATATTATCTTCTAAAGATAAATTATAATCTGGGCATTAGGCGTTAAATTCTCATTTCAACATAATTAAACCTTTATGAAGGCTTCCTTTACAAACAGCGGGGAAGCCTTCATTCAACCGGAGGCTACAGTTGTTATTTGGTTTATAAAACCAAAATATTATAAGTTATTCCATCATAAACATATGTTTCTCCATTACTCTTCTCAATACCATTCACATAGATATTCCAGCCCCAACTGCCACCATTGGATACGCCAAGCCAGAAGTTATTGTGATCCGATTCTTTTTGTCCGGCTTTTAATGTTACAGTAGTAGTTCTTTCATAACTTGTTTCTTGAGGTGGATCATAACGGTCATCCCATTCTATTATTGTTTGCCAGGCAGTGAGTTTAACTTCGAAAGGCAAAATCACACTTGAACTGATATACATATTTTCAAATCCACCATCGGCCAGTTTTCCATGAAAGTAGATATCTATGGAATTTATACTGAAATTCGCTGTAATAGTACTGTTGGTTTTATTAATCTAAATACGTTCATTCCAACAGTACTATTACAGCAGGGTTTGAATTGGAAATTCAAAATATTGAAATTGTACTTGCTGCTCCGTATTACGGTGACAGGTGCGATTTTGAGCTAAAGAGTAGTGCTCCTGTAACCACTGATATTACAGTGACTCAATGGATTCATTATATAGAAGAGAATGTTTGTGAAGGAAGAGTGGATTATGAGACGGACATGCTTATTGAAGTGACTATACCCAAAGGAGAAAGTTATGCTGTTTACTCTGTATCTACCGGAAATGATTCCTGTACATTGACAAGTATATATGCAGAAAAGGATAATAAACCTATCATGAAATGGGAAGGGCAAACGATTAATAATGGAAAATACACTTCTACAGGTGGCTGGTTTTAATAATTGTGAGGGTGTGTCAAAACCCTCTTTTTAACAAAATCACCCCTGCTACAACTATGTGTGACAGGGGTGATTTTCTTGTTTTAGGTGTTTTGACACACCCTCATCTATTGCTATTTCCAGTCATCCGTACCTAAGACAAACCGATAGTTTTCGCTTGTAGTATTGTTCCATGGATGTTTCTTTTTATCAATTGTATATTCCCAGCTGTAATATCCCCCTGTGCTACCAGAAGAAATTTGTATAACATTTGATTTTGTATCTCCAGCATTTATTGTCAAAGTTTCATTGCTTTTGAACCAATTTTGAAGATTTTCCTCGCCAGTGATATCATCATATTCATACATGTAACTTGTAAAGGATATGGTAGAAGATATATCGGTTGGAACAGGGCTTTCTGCTTCAATGTAAAAGTCATAGCCACCTCCATATTTATGACTATCCGCTTTTGCATTAATGATAATTCCCTGTTCTTTAAATATGAATTTAGCAGTAATAGTACTGTTGGAATGAACGTATTTAGATTAATAAACCAACAGTACTATTACAGCGAATTTCCAACAAGATATGGTTGAATTTGAATATAATTTATATTATAATGAAAATGAATACTATTATTCAATAAGTAAGCCTGTTCCTTTCGATATTGTAATTAGCGAACATATACGTTCGGATGAAGGGCATGGGGCAGATGCAAGAAGCATAATTATAGCTGGTACCACGAAATCAGATATTAATTATTGTGAGCCTAATTTTCCTGGCAACATTATTCAGCATTACAAAGTAATCGAAATAGAAAACCAAACATTCTATTCTGAATATGCTTGTATAGAATATCTCGGTAATAGATATAAAATCTATGTAAAATTTGATATGCTTCCTTCTATTTATATGGATTAATGAAAATTATCATGAAAGTATGAAGCTGAAGCTTTTTCAGCTTCATACTCTTTTAAAAGATATAAGTAGGTATATAAATTACCATTTTAGATAATTATATCTATCATCAGAAAACTCTTTAAAGTCCATATACCAATCATCTAAGCTTGTAATAACAGCCTTACCGGGTAAGTATGGAATAGTCGTGCCCATTTCATCCGGCATGAAAATGAATTCCCATGCAGATTGGCCAACTGTTAATGTTTCCGTCCAAACTCTACAATCAAAATATTGATCAGGCGGTTGCATGCCTCCCCATTCGTCCTGTTCATCTACATAAAATACTCCTCTTGCAGAATATTTGATTGTAATAGGAGAAGCTATTGGAAAGCCTGAAGTTACTTCTAACTTAAGACTTTTAGAACTATAAACAGACATCTTTCCTTTAATATAGTTATCTAAGATCTTCACTTCAAACTTTGCTGTAATAGTACTGTTGGAATTGACGATAAGTTATTAGCTTCTGAAAGAAAAAGTTCGGGCTATTCTTTTCTCCGCTTTTTCCAATTCTCTAAATCTTATTTTAGATATAGAATTATAAATTGTAGCTTCATTTATATCTGCATATGTTTCTGTAGTACGTATATTGGTGTGTCCAAGAATTTCTTTAATGGTTGTAAGCGGTGTGTTATGATAAAGCAAAAGAGTTGCTGCAGTATGCCTTCCAGTGTGAAAGGAAATATTCTTTTTCCCACGGAAAAGCTTTTTATAAATTCGTTTAATAATCCGATTACACACAGCATTAGATGGCATATGGAAAAGTTTTCCTCTGGTTCTATGAAATAATCTCATTACTCCCAGTGCTCTTCCTGAAAACATTTGTTCAATGGGCACAAAAACTTTTTGACCTGTTTTTTTCATTGTAAGGAAAAGCCAACGTTTATTCCTGATCCGTTTGATATTTGAATACTCAACCGAACAAATATCAGAATAACGTAAACCGGTCAAACAAGAAAAGAGGAAACCTGCAAGGATTTCTTTTTCTCTATCTGCCATAGTTTCAAATTCTGTTTGCAAATACTGATAAAGAATGACCAATTCCTTACTCGTCAGACTTTCTTTAAACGTTTTTTCTTGTTTAACACTGCACAAGCTGAACAGTTCTTCTATTGAGAGCTTCAGGTAGCCTTTTCGGCATGCTTGGTGAAATGCTTTCTTCAGATGTTTCATGTGTTTAATTATAGTGTTGGCTCGCATTTTTAAGGATAAGAGGAATAATTCATAACCGCATACAAATGCTTTATCTATGTTACAGAAACGTGCGGCGGGAGCATACTCTTTCAAGGTATCAAGAGTTCGAAAATAATTTTTACGAGTAGAGTCTTTTATATTAATATCATGGCATATATCAGAAAAAAAATCAATGAATGTATTGTAATTCTTACTGGTATCTTTTTCTGGTAAGGTTGATTTTACTTGATCATAATATCCACCTAATTCTTTATCTTCCAAAGATACCTCTTCAGCTATTTCCCATACTTCAGATATTGAAATATTAATTTCTTTATCTCCATTGAATAAGTATATATTTCCCTTGATTTCACTAATATCAGTTTGTGACAAGAAGTCCGTAATGCAATTACGTATTTTAGTTGCCAATATATCAATTCGCTTCATTTTTGCTTCAAAAATACTTCTTTTTATGTGATTTGAGAAGTAAATAAATCATGAATGAAATTAGCTTAGAACCAACAGTACTATTACAGCAAAATTTGAGCGAAATGCTACGCCTATTAATCTTACTATAAAAGAGTGGGGAGAGTCCTCTGGAAATGCCGGTTATACAAAGATTAAATTTGAAGTAAACTCCTCTGTAACTGTTTCTTTAGAAGTAACCTACTTAGTTAAGTACGAAACCTGGAGAGATGACGGGACAACTGACGGTGCAGCTACCTCTATTACTATTGGTGCAAATAAAGAGCTGGAAATAGACTCGTATGATGATGATGGTTATGGTAATGGTGAAAGAAAGACTTCTACTTTAGAACGATTTATTATAAAAGCCAACGGCACTATTATATATGACGATACGAATTTTCCTGTTAATGATAGTATCCACAATGGCTACCAAATAAATGTTACAAATATTAACGGTTAGTATTTTCTTAGAAATTTATTAAAAGGCTTCTTTCCAATGTGGAGAGAAGCCTTTTGTTATACCAAGCAATTTATTCTATTCAGCACAAATGTAATTATATTGAGAATCGGAGAAATTATCGAAATCTATCCAGGCAGAGGATATGGTTAATAGAATAGCGTCACTTGGCATCCCCGGTTCTAATGTACCATATACATCCGGAATAAATGAAAATTCCCATTCGGATTCTCCAACGTTCAAAGTTTTAGTCCATGTTCTACTATCAAAATAATCTGTAGGTGGCTGGCTGGGTTCGTGTGGATCATCGTAATATGTAAAAGTACCTTGTGCACTGTATGAGATTGTGATAGGAGATGCGATTGGATAATCAGCTGAAACTTCTACAGTAATGCGGAGACCAGGGCCTAAGGCAAACCGAGCACCAATTACATTATCCTTTACATTTTGTTCAAATTTAGCTATAATAGTACTGTTGGAATTATGCAAGGTTGCAGTAGTACTTGAACTTCCTGTATTTGCGATAGTTACATCACCTTCCGTAACTGTCCAACCGGAAAATTTATACCCTGTATTTGGAGTTGCTGTAATATTGATTGCATTTTCCACCTGGTAGCTGTTTGTTCCTGATGGGGAAACCGAACCACCAAGCCCCGCATTAACAGTCAAATCACGTTTCTTTTCTTTGAATCCACAATGAAAGGTATGATCCTGACCACCCAATGAGACTTCAAATGAAGAAGCGGAACTTTGTGCATAATCATACTTTTGAGGTTCATTCGTAGGTCCACCATAGAAGTAGTTTACCTCATATCCCGGATTAGGATATGCGGCTACTGTTGGTTTTGCTGTTCCATTATACAGCCCTGCTCCCGTTGCATATCCCCCAGTAAAATCAACCCTTCCATCCGAAGAACGGGTTGCTACATCTTTCATGCCTTCCCCTTCAATGGTAATACGTGTATCACCGGTAGGAGTCGGTCTGTCACTTCCGGAGTCCTGCTCCAAAACTTCATCACTCTGGCAGCCTACGAACATTGCCGTCAATGCCGCCAACAATAAGAATTTTACTTTCTTCATAATTAATTGTTTTTAAAAGATTTGTTATAATTGCATACAGGATGCTCTTCTGAATCATTCAATATCTCCGCCTCGATACGGGCTTCGAACGTCGCATAAAGTACGAACCGGTTATCAAAATAATAGGTGTTCCTTACCCTGCTGAACTTTATCTCCGCCCCCATCAGGCGGAGCTCTTCCAGATAATTGCTGATGGTCCTCTCGCTTACCCGCACTTTGGCGGCCAGTTCACTGAGGCAGCCTGTACTTTCCATCCGGATTAAGCGGTACGTCCGGTTGATCCGCTCTATGTAATTGACAACCGACAGATTAGTCATGGCTTGTCCTCCTGTCCGGTTATGCTTAAAAACTTCCGGAAATACCTTTCCTCCAAATACAGGCATTCCATTAATGCTCCTTTCCCTTCCCGTTCATACATACGCCGCAGGAGAGGGAAGTCCGTCACATAGAGGTTCCATCTTATCTGGCTTTTCGCCCTGCCGTCGAGTGACTGTGTATCCGCACCTTCCATTTCATATTCCACAGAAAAGAAAAACAGGTTCTTCAGCCCGTATTTCTCCAGGAAAGCCAGGTCTTTCGGGCAAGCCTTCAGCCCGTCGGAAGCGATGCACCGCAGAATAAGCTGTTCTATTTCATCTTTGATTGTCATATCCATACCAATATGGTTTTATAGTTTTGCCGTATTTCCTTATTTCATAATGTAGGTGATAGCCGGTACTTCTTCCCGTATTCCCTGCAAAGCCGATTACAGCCCCTTTTACGAGTTTTTCTCCTTTTGTGGTGTAATACGCGGCCAAATGAGCATACAGTGTTTCAAAGCCGTAAGAATGCCGTATAACGACACATCTTCCATATCCATCTTTTCTCCCTGCGAAAGTAACCGTACCCGAAGCGGTAGCATAGACGGGGGCGGCCAATTCCACTGCCATATCGATTCCCGAATGGAAAGTGTTTTTTTTCGTTACGGGATGAATCCTGCCGCCATACTCGCTGCTGATACGGAACTTGTCTTTCAGGGGGCAGGCCAGTGGGAGTTTGTCCGTCATTCCGTACTGGGAAAGTATGTCCCGGTAGTCTTCCAAACTCTCCAGACGTTCACACTTCCCGAGTGCCACATCAAGCAGTTCCTTTCCGCCATCATGCCCGGAGAAAGAAAAAGGGAAAAACAATATGAACATAAGCGTTCTCATCGTGCTATCCTCCTTAATATCCTGTCGGCTTCCTCTTCCGTTTCCTGCTGTTTTCTATTCCTGAATACCTCTTCTGCATCCAAGAGTGACTTATTCTTCAGCTTATATAGGAAGTGCCGGCCACCGTTCTTTTCCTGAATCTCGATGACAAGTCTCTTTTTATCCGGAATGGTGAATTTGTTCATGGCCACGGTAAATGTCCGGCTCTCGTGTGCCGGTATCTCCTCCGGATAGTCGAAGGTGAACAGGATATTCTGCTCGAGTTGCTGCACCGCCGTTTTCTTGCGGATCTTGGCATCCTGAATATAGAACCTCATAAAATCCGTCGTATAACCGATTTGGGTACGGTTTGTCAGCGTCATGCGCAACAGCAGTATGTCCGCGTCGATAAAGATATTTCCAATCTCGAACTCCATGCCGGCATTCTTGTCTTTGAGTTCCAGATCCAGGGGTAGCCGTTTACCGATTGCTTCCCTGATCCTTTCTTTCTGTTCGCTTGAACGCTCCTTCTCATCAAGTATGGCCACTTTCTGTGTATCCTCCCTGTCAATAACGAAACTGAAACGCTCCGGAGTAGGGACGTAATGCAAGTTGAATGTATAAAACCTGCCCCCTTCAACCACTACGGAAATATTCGTATCTTCCGTATAGGCCTGCATGGCCTTTACCGCCAGAATGTTATCCACTCCCTCGGCTTTCTCTACTTCCACATTCGTACTGCCGTAGTCCACATAGGAGACTGTGGCGGGGAAGATAAGAAACAGTTGCTTGTCTTTGCCCACCGGCAGGGTATGCGGTGCGGGAGCCTCCCCGTTTATACGCATATAGCTTTCTTTCGGGTGCGCATTGTAACGTATGGCATAAGAGTAGAACTTCGTATCGGCGGTCACCACAGAGAGGTTCGTTTCACCCGGAAAGTTCTCCTCCGCAGCCTTCAGGCGTATAATCTCCGGACAGTTCGTCACTTTCTCACCGATAACGTAATCTCCACCGATGCTGTAGTATTTCACTTCGGTAGGAAATATCAGGTGCAGCGTCTTTTCATAGCCGATTTCCAGAGGTATGGCGGTGAGCTCTTCTATTTTCTGGGCTTTCCCTGAAAGAAAACTCAGGAGAAAAATGCCTGTGATGTAAATTCTGTTTTGTCTCATATCTTTCTTTAAAATTTCTATCTTTGCGTGCAAACTTTGAAATGATCCTTATATGGCCAATACTGATTATCTTACTCTTTTAACTGAAGCCCATGATTTTACCGTCCGTAATTTATATGGGGGAACTTCCCATTGTACCACTGATTTGTGTCTCAAGCAATATGATGATGCAAGTATCCGGGAAGCATGTAAGCTTGTACAAAACATGCTTGCAGCAGTACATCCCTTTTTTATCTGTAATAAATGCCATTTCATTTGTTTAGGTGCCAATAAGCTACTTCTTAATAATCATTTCCAGCCAGTTCTGACAACCGGTTACATATTACTTAATCATTGCGAGAAAGAATATTATACAGACCGGGAAGAACTGTTTAAACAGCTTAAAGGGATTCAGCGTCCTATGAAATTGCAATATCATGTGTGGCTGACTCTTGGAGACTATATAATAGATCCTACCTATATTACCACCCATCGTATTCTTAATCCCGACACTTATCCCCAGCAGGAGTCTTATGACAACAGAATAATTCTCTTTAAACATACAGCCGGATTGTTTAAGTTTGGTAACGACACTCTTGAATATATTCCCCAATTAACAGGCGCTTCACTTTTTGAACATCAGATGTTTTTGTAGGCAAGGCTTCAAACGTTCGGAGTAGCTGCTGATTTCCAGTAGTGCCGGATCGACCATGTCGAAAATCCAGTGTGACTGGCGTATGAGCAGTTCAACCCTCACAGGTGCATCGTCCGGCTTCAACTCAGGAAGTCCCGGTAATCCTGTCATATCCGGAATAAGGCATTGGGATGTGGCTGGTTCCTGAAGATACAAGCAGACCTTTCCGCCCCTTTGTGACACTATCCATGCGGGAAAGCATGCTTCCGGTTCATACTCCGATTGTTCTATACCGGTATCATCCGTTCCCGGATAGCGGAGCCTTATCCGATACCTCACTGCCATTCCGGGTGTTGAACAAATCCACGGATATTGTTCATCCCAGTCATAAACCTGATGAAAAGCAGAGATGTCAGGGGACAGTATCTTTCCCGGAACATATTTCCCATCTTCAGTAAAACGTATCCTGTCATTCGCATACAAAATGGCTTTCTCCCCTGAAGTGAACATAATCCATACAAATATCCCTTCCTTCATTAAATCGCTTTTTTTATCCGTTTTCTTCTTGACTTCTTCCGAATACTCAGGATATTCAAGAAGAGGGCTTGCCTTGCGTATCAGCAGTTCAACCCTTACGGGTATACCGTCCCGCTGCAGTTCAGAAAGGCCCGGCAGTCCTGTCATATCCGGAATGTCACATGGCCCTGTGGGTGGTTCCTGCAGGTACAGACCGTTCTTTCCGGTTTTCTCTCCTACGATCCATGCGGGGAAGCATATTTCCGGTTCATCTTCCGATTGTCTTATATCGGTATCATCCGTTCCCGGATAGCGAAGGCGTATCCGGACCCGCATTGACACTCCGTATTCAGAATCAGAGAAAGAAAGAAATTTGAAAGTGTCATCCGGTGTGAGGATTTCATATAGTACGGGAAAATCGGGAGCCAATAACGCTCCATGCCCGATTTTCCCATTCTCTGTATGTACTTTGTTATCCATACGTAGGGCTGCTTTACCGTCTTTGGTAAATACGGCCCATAGGATGACACCTTCTTTCATCAGACTACCCTTAAATGTGTTTTTATCATTCATCGTACTTCCTATTATTAACTTACTATTTCTTAATCAATGCGATAATTCCTTTTCTCTCGGCTTGACTCTCCATCACACAAACATCCATAAATACAGAGAACAACAGGTTTTATGAAATAGAGATATCGGGCTTTCTAAAAGTTCATATCACATTAATTTTAAATCATTCATATTATCAAACTCTTTCAGGAACCGGGCCACATCCGTAGCCATCGGGAATATCCCGTCAAAGAGTTTGTACATCAGCTCCGGTTTTTGCGGCCGGTTCTGATACACAACCACTTTCTTGCCGGCCCCCTTCATCCATCCCGCCTCGGAATGCGCGGAAGCCCCGCAGGGAAGTACAAGAACACAAACATCAGCCCACCTCATGGCATCGAAGTCCGATTTAAATCCTGCCCTGGCAAGCGGGTGCTCCAACGCATCCAGGTGTTCATCCGTATCCATCTGCTGCCAGTTCTCACTAACCTGCGACCAGCGGAAATCCGTTTTTCCCTCCGGGTTCATGAAATCGTACACCTCGTGCCCTTTCCGGCGCAGAAAAGACACTATCGATTGCTGGTATTCATTTTGCCAGCTGCTTGCCACATAAACCTTTGCCATTGTTTCAATTTTTTCAATATGTTATAAGTGTTATTTCCCTTTTCTCATCAAAATGGTTATCTTTGTACCAACTACGTCATAAATAAAATATTCTAAAATTTTGCATTGTTTCCATTCCGTCCGGCTCGTGAGAGTCGGGCGGAATCTTGTATCATTCAATCTTCTAATTCTCCGCTTCCTTCAGCAATATCCGATAGTTGGTTTTGATTGTCACCTTTATCTTACGTATATTCTTGCTTGCAGCCGACTTGGTGGCACTGATGACACTGTTTGCCGCCCCTGCCACAAGCTGGCTGCCTACATCAAATCCGCCGGCAATGTTAGTGCCGGCCCCACTTACTCCGGCCGCTTCCGCTTCCTGTATCGTTTCCGCCTTGGCATTTCCCGGGACGTAAATCCCTTCCATTGCATC
>NZ_JBCODG010000100.1:0-11953 GCF_040928965.1 Bacteroides sp. 2201st1_D9_2201SCRN_220225
CCATAAGATTTCTGAGTTAGTTTTATGCAAAGATAGGATTTTTACAAATATTACCCCTCAGGTTTTTACATTGACCCTTTTATTCTTTTGTATCCGTATACGGCGTTATTGCCTATCTCTTCTTCGATGCGCAACAACTGATTGTATTTAGCCATACGGTCTGAACGGCTTAAAGAACCGGTCTTGATTTGACCGCTGTTGGTGGCTACGGCAATGTCTGCAATCGTGGAATCTTCCGTTTCGCCGGAACGATGGGACGTAACGGTCGTGTAGCCATGACGGTGCGCCATTTCGATGGCATTCAGCGTTTCTGTCAGGGAGCCGATTTGATTTACCTTAATCAGTATGGAGTTTGCGCAACCTTTTTCGATACCCATGGCAAGGAAATCTACATTGGTGACAAATAGGTCGTCACCTACCAGTTGACAGCGGTTTCCGATGCGGTCGGTCAGTTTCTTCCAGCCATCCCAGTCGTTTTCGCTCATGCCGTCTTCGATAGAGTCGATAGGATATTTGTCAATCAACTCTTCCAGATAAGCTACCTGCTCGTTGGCTGTACGTTTTTTGCCTTTCTCACCTTCGAATTTGCTGTAATCGTAAATGCTGTCGTGATAGAATTCGGAAGAAGCGCAGTCCATGGCAATCATCACATCCCTGCCCGGTTCGTAGCCGGCAGCCTTAATGGCAGCAATGATCGAGTCCAAAGCGTCTTCTGTGCCTGTCAAGTCGGGAGCGAAACCGCCCTCGTCGCCTACAGCAGTACTAAGTCCGCGGTCATGCAATACTTTCTTTAAGGCGTGGAACACTTCTGCGCCCATGCGCAGACCTTCACGGAAAGAATTCGCCCCTACCGGACGTATCATAAATTCCTGGAAAGCGATGGGGGCATCACTGTGCGAACCGCCATTGATGATATTCATCATCGGAACAGGCATTACATATGTATTTGTTCCACCGATATAGCGATAGAGGGGAATATCAAGGTATGCCGCCGCTGCTTTGGCTACGGCAAGCGAAACCCCCAAGATTGCATTTGCACCCAGATTGGATTTGGTCTTTGTGCCGTCCAAGGCCAGCATGGTATGGTCGATACTCATCTGTTCAAGAACCGACATGCCGATCAATTTGGGAGCGATGATATTATTAATATTGTTAACGGCTTTCAGTACTCCCTTGCCACCATAACGTTTTTTATCACCGTCACGCAGTTCTAGGGCTTCATGTTCGCCAGTGGATGCACCGGAGGGTACGGAAGCGCGGCCGATAAAGCCGGACTCTAATATTACATCAACTTCTACGGTAGGGTTTCCTCTTGAATCAAGAATCTCACGTCCGATAATCTTTTCTATTTTCATCTTATTTTATTTTAAATGTAAATTCCATAGGTATAACAAGTGAAAATGGAAAATTGTTCAGTCTTTTATTACGAGTCCCAGCAGGCTTGTCAGGTCCATGGCTTGGTGGGTACTGACGATAGCTCCCCGTATATCCGGCAGATTGACGTGAATACCCTCGATATGCGAATCGCTCAAGTCAATGCCCCTGAGCGGAGTATGCGAAAATTCCGCTTCTACTAACTCGCAATTGGTAAAAGCGATGGAAGTCAACTTGCAGTCGTTGAAGTCGCTGTTACGCAAATCGCAGGTGGTGAACTCCGCCTGATTGATTTTACTCATGGAAAAATTGAGGTATCTCGCATTGCAATCCTGCATCCTGCAATGATTCAGGATTGTTTCTGGCAGATTTGTGCCTACCAGTTTACAGGAAATGAATTCTACCCGAAAAAGAGAGCTTTCTGCAAATGATATGTTGGACAAATCGCAATGCTCGAAACGGACATCCGTAAAGTGAGTAGCTTTCAGTTTACAGTTGTTGAACTGTACATGGCTGAAAGTGCAATTGGTGATACTTTTATAAGAACAATCCATTGATTCTTCCGTTTGTTTGCTGAAACATATCCCTCTGACAGTTTCTTCGGTCCTAAGCCATTCCTTGAGTGATTTGGAACTCTCGACTTGACTTTCAAAAGTGGGGGAGATGACCCGTACGGGCGGCATGCTGAAGGGTTTGCCTGTTCTCATGATTGCTGTTTTAAAAGGTCTTCCCTAAGATATTTCCGCCCCATACTGCAAATATTCCCAACAAGATACTTAATAAGGTATATAGGGCGAATAATCCGTAAAATCCTTGTTTAATCAGAATCAATCCGTCGTTGGAAAATGTGGAAAAAGTGGTGAAGCCACCACACAAGCCGGTAGTCAGCAATATTCTTACTTCTGCGGATAAGTTGAAGCGGGCGGATAAGACGTAGAACAATCCTATCAGGAAGCCTCCGATGATGTTTACGGCAAATGTAGCCCAAGGAAAGGAGTAGGGTACTATCCGTTCATGGAGTGCCATTTGCACGCAATAGCGCAATACGCTGCCTGTGCCGCCGCCAAGAAATATGGCTATCAATATTTTAGTCATAATAATTGAAGTCTGGTATTGAGTTGACAAAGATAGTGTTTTCATTCCATTTGTATTTCCGAGTGAGCGGTATTTCTTTTAAAAAACAGGTTTATAATCACTTATGCAAACGTTTGCTTTTATTTCATATCTATTTTCATTTGATAACCTTAAATCAGGAGACTTTCCTGCTTATATTTGCATCAAATAAATTATAAATCATAGCATGAGAAACATGAAAGCAATTTGCATTAAACTAACCTGCTTCCTGCTCGTACTTTCTATGAGTAGTGCAGCAATGGCCGAGAGCATCACCTCGCCCAATGGACAACTTCAATTAAACTTCTCCGTCAATTCTCAAGGTGAACCTGTTTATGAACTTTTCTACAAAGGAAAAGCTGTTATAAAGCCCTCAAAGCTGGGTTTGGAATTGAAGAATGATCCGGGACTGATGAACGGATTTACTCTGGCCGATACCCAAACGTCTACATTCGACGAAACATGGGAACCGGTGTGGGGTGAGGTGAAACAAATCCGCAACCATTATAATGAAATGGCTGTAACGCTGGACCAAAAAGCGCAAGACCGTAATATTATCATCCGTTTCCGTCTTTTCGATGATGGCCTCGGTTTCCGTTACGAGTTTCCTTTACAAAAGAATTTGAACTACTTTGTTATTAAGGAAGAACGTACCCAATTTGCCATGACGGGTGACCATAAGGCGTTTTGGATTCCGGGTGATTATGATACGCAGGAGTATGACTTTACAGAGTCCAAACTTTCTGAAATCCGCGGTCTTATGAAATCTGCCATTACCGGTAATGCGTCGCAGACACAATTCTCTCCGACAGGCGTACAGACTTCCCTTCAGATGAAAACGGCGTACGGCTTGTATATCAATCTGCACGAAGCTGCCTTGGTAGACTACTCCTGCATGCATCTGAATCTGGATGATAAAAATCTGATTTTTGAATCTTGGCTGACGCCCGATGCAGTAGGTGATAAAGGTTATATGCAAGCTCCCTGTAAATCGCCGTGGCGTACGGTGATTGTCAGTGACGATGCACGCGATATTCTTGCTTCCAAGTTGACTTTAAATTTGAACGAACCTTGCGCTTATGAAGATGTTTCTTGGATTAAACCTGTGAAATATGTAGGAGTATGGTGGGAAATGATTGCCGGTAAAAGCACTTGGGCGTATACGGATGACCTGCCTTCTGTTAAGTTGGGCGAAACGGACTATTCCAAAACAAAACCTAACGGACGTCATGGCGCCAACAATGAGAACGTGAAGAGATACATAGATTTTGCCGCTGCCCACGGCTTTGACCAGGTTCTGGTAGAAGGTTGGAACGAAGGTTGGGAAGACTGGTTCGGACACTCCAAAGATTATGTTTTCGACTTTGTGACTCCGTACCCCGATTTCGATGTGAAGATGTTGAATGCATATGCCAAGAGTAAAGGTGTTAAACTGATGATGCACCATGAGACTTCTTCTTCCGTCCGCAACTACGAACGCCACATGGACAAAGCTTACCGGTTTATGGTCGATAACGGTTATAATGCTGTGAAGAGCGGTTACGTAGGAGATATCATCCCGCGTGGCGAACATCATTACGGACAATGGATGAACAATCACTATCTTTATGCCGTAAAAAAAGCTGCCGACTATAAAATCTGTGTCAACGGCCATGAAGCCGTACGTCCTACCGGTTTGTGCCGTACTTATCCGAATCTTATCGGCAACGAATCTGCCCGTGGCACTGAATACGAAGCATTTGGCGGTAGCAAGCCGTTTCATACCACACTACTTCCGTTCAACCGTCTTATCGGCGGACCGATGGACTACACTCCGGGTATTTTTGATACAAAACTGGATTTCATGGGCGACCTGCCTCACGGACAGGTACAAACTACGCTTGCCAAGCAGTTGGCTCTTTATGTAACCCTTTACAGTCCGTTGCAAATGGCTGCCGATCTAGTGGAGAATTACGAGAAGCACATGGATGCATTTCAGTTTATCAAAGATGTAGCCGTAGATTGGGACGACAGCGAATATATTGAAGCTGAACCGGGAGATTACATTACCGTAGCCCGTAAGGCGAAAGGTACTGATAATTGGTTTGTAGGCGGCATTACAGATGAAAATGCCCGCACAGCCGGCTTTACTCTCGATTTTCTGACGCCGGGCAAGCGATATGTAGCTACTCTGTATGCCGATGGTAAGGATGCCGACTACAAAGAGAATCCTACTTCCTATCAGATAAAGAAAGGTATTGTAACCAACAAAACCAAAATCTCCGTTTGGGAAGCACGTAGCGGTGGTTTCGCATTGAGCTTGATTGAAGCTACTCCGGCTGAGAAGAAGAGTGTGAAAAAATGGAAATGATTAAGGTAAAAAGAAATTCTTATTAGGTATTGGTAAACTCCCCGCAGGACTGACTTCTTTGTTTTGGCGGGGAGTTTTTTATTATTTTTAGAGGTGGAATATATCGCTCACAAGGAAACTTCTTTGTACCTTTGTGCCCGTTAATAAAATAACTAATAACACAAGGAACTTATGGGAGGTTTTTTCGGGACAGTCGCCAAGGCAAGTTGCGTGGCGGATTTGTTTTACGGCACAGATTATAATTCGCATTTAGGGACAAAACGTGGCGGTTTGGCTACTTATGATCAGGATGAGGCTGTATTTACACGCTCCATTCATAATTTGGAAAGTACCTATTTCCGTACGAAATTTGAAGACGAACTGGATAAGTTCAAGGGAAATTCCGGCATCGGAATTATCAGTGACACAGACCCTCAACCTCTTATTTTAAATTCCCATCTCGGTCGTTTTGCCATAGTTACGGTTGCCAAGATTATGAACCTGAAAGAGTTGGAAACCGAACTTCTGGAGCAAAATATGCACTTTGCCGAATTAAGCTCCGGCAAAACCAATCAAACGGAACTTATCGCTTTGCTGCTGATACAAGGTAAGACTTTTGTAGACGGCATTGAGAATGTATACAAGCATATTAAAGGTTCATGTTCCATGCTGCTGCTGACTGAAGACGGCATTATTGCCGCCCGCGACCGTTGGGGGCGCACTCCCATTGTTATCGGTAAGAAAGATGGAGCATATGCAGCCACAAGCGAATCGAGTAGTTTCCCGAACTTGGGATATGAAATAGACCGCTATCTGGGACCGGGCGAGATTGTCCGTCTGCATGCAGAAGGGGTG
The DNA here is from genome assembly GCF_040928965.1 of Bacteroides sp. 2201st1_D9_2201SCRN_220225. NCBI lineage: Bacteria > Pseudomonadati > Bacteroidota > Bacteroidia > Bacteroidales > Bacteroidaceae > Bacteroides > Bacteroides sp. 2201st1_D9_2201SCRN_220225. The sequence goes on from NZ_JBCODG010000100.1 coordinate 5,672, forward strand.
GAACAGATGCGCAAACCTAATGAGGAGATGCAGATATGTTCTTTCCTATGGGTTTATTATGGCTTTCCCACTTCATGCTATGAGGGAAAGAATGTGGAAGATGTACGCTTTGTTTCCGGACTGAAAATGGGACAGACCGATACCTCGGAAGTAGATTGTACGTGCGGCATACCCGATTCCGGTGTCGGTATGGCGCTGGGATATGCCGAAGGAAAGGGAGTGCCTTATCATCGCGCCATTTCAAAATATACTCCGACTTGGCCGCGTAGTTTCACTCCCAGCAGGCAGGAAATGCGTTCGTTGGTGGCAAAGATGAAACTCATTCCTAACCGTGCCATGCTGGAAGGTAAACGCCTTCTGTTTTGTGACGATTCCATTGTCCGTGGAACTCAGTTGCGCGATAATGTAAAGGTGCTTTATGAGTATGGAGCGAAAGAAGTACATATTCGTATTGCCTGTCCGCCGTTGATATATAGCTGTCCGTTTGTAGGCTTCACAGCATCCAAAGGAGATTTGGAGTTGATTACCCGCCGTGTCATTAAGGAGTTGGAAGGTGATGAAAACAAAAATCTTGAGAAATATGCCACTACGGGTTCGCCGGAGTACGAGAAAATGGTAGAAGTTATCCGTGAGCGTTTTGGACTGTCATCATTAAAGTTCAATACGCTGGAAACATTGGTTGAGGCTATTGGTCTGCCTAAATGTAAACTTTGTACCCATTGTTTTGATGGTAGCAGTCACTTTTGATTGACAAAATAGTTATTAATGAATGAAAAAGGGTCGTGAATTGCTTGGCAGTTCACAATCCTTTTTTTAATTTTACGGCAGTAAAATAGTGATTAGGGTTTAGTGATAAGTGATTAATGCCGTTCGGATAAAAGGAGGGCGCGGTTGTAGCCTACTGACCGTTAATCGTTCATCACTAACCACTAATCGCTAATCACTAACTATAATCACTATCATCATGACTTTAGTAGAACGTTTTTTAAAGTATGTAAGTTTCGATACGCAATCGAATGAGGAAAGTGGGGTAACTCCGAGTACTCCGGGGCAAATGGTATTTGCCAGGTTCTTGAAAGAAGAATTGGAAGCTTTGGGGTTGGAAGAGATTACATTGGATGAGAACGGTTATCTGTTTGCCACTCTTCCTGCCAATATAGATAAGTCTGTACCTGTTGTCGGCTTCATTGCCCACATGGATACTAGTCCCGATATGAGCGGGAAAGATGTTTCCCCGCGCATTGTAGAGAATTACGATGGAAAGGACATTGTTCTTTGCGCAGATGAGCAAGTAGTTCTTTCTCCTGCTCGATTCCCCGAATTGCTCGACCATAAGGGAGAAGATTTGATTGTTACTAACGGAAAAACATTATTGGGTGCCGATGACAAAGCCGGTATTGCGGAGATTGTTTCGGCAGTAGCTTATCTGAAAGAACACCCTGAAATCAAACATGGTAAAATCCGTATCGGTTTCAATCCCGATGAGGAAATCGGTTTGGGTGCGCATAAATTCAATGTTGAGCAATTCGGTTGCGAATGGGCTTATACTATGGATGGCGGTGAAGTAGGCGAACTGGAGTTCGAGAACTTCAATGCGGCTTCTGCCAAGATTGTTTTCAAGGGACGCAATGTACATCCGGGCTATGCCAAAAACAAGATGATAAATTCTATCCGCGTAGCCAATCGTTTTATTTCCATGTTGCCCAGCCACGAAACACCGGAACATACCGAGGGGTACGAGGGCTTCTATCATCTTATTGGAATTACGGGTGAAGTGGAGCAGACCACGGTTACTTACATTATTCGCGATCACGACCGTGTCCGTTTTGAGAGCCGCAAGAAAGAATTTGAACACCTTGTCTGCAAAATTAATGCCGAATATGGCGAGGGTACAGCTGCACTCGAACTACATGACCAATATTATAATATGCGTGAGAAGATTGAGCCGGTGATGCATATCATCGATACAGCTTTTAAAGCTATGGAAGCCGTCGGTGTAGAGCCTCACGTAAAAGCTATTCGTGGTGGTACGGACGGTGCGCAACTTTCGTTCAAAGGCTTGCCGTGCCCCAACATCTTTGCCGGTGGTCTGAATTTCCACGGACGTTACGAATTTATTCCTATTCAGAATATGGAGAAAGCCATGAATGTTATCGTCAAGATAGCCGAACTCGTTGCCGCTAACAAATAAATCATAATCTATAACTTATAAGTCACACCATGAAAACCACTCCATTTACAGAAACGCACATCTCGCTGGGAGCTAAGATGCACGAATTTGCGGGATACAATATGCCTATCGAATATTCCGGTATCATTGATGAACATCTTACTGTTTGTCAGGGTGTCGGTGTGTTTGACGTCTCCCACATGGGAGAGTTTTGGGTGAAAGGTCCGCATGCTTTGGACTTTTTACAGACAGTCACCTCTAATAACGTAGCAGCCCTTACTCCCGGTAAGGTACAATATACTTGCTTCCCCAATGAGGATGGCGGTATTGTAGATGATTTATTGGTTTACCGGTACGAGCAGGAGAAATATCTGTTGGTAGTCAATGCTTCCAATATCGAGAAAGACTGGAACTGGTGTATGTCTCATAATACGATGGGAGCTGAGTTGGAGAATGCTTCCGACCGTATGGCGCAGCTTGCGGTACAAGGTCCGAAAGCTATCGAAGCATTGCAGAAACTGACACCTGTTAATCTTTCCGAACTTTCGTATTACACCTTTACGCATGGTGAATTTGCAGGTGAGCCGGATGTTATAATCTCCAATACCGGTTATACTGGAGCCGGTGGTTTTGAACTCTATTTCTATCCTGAAGCTGCAATAAAAATATGGAATGCCGTGTTTGAGGCTGGTGCGGAGTTCGGTATCAAACCTATCGGTTTGGGTGCTCGTGATACGCTTCGCCTTGAAATGGGATTCTGCCTGTATGGAAATGACCTGGATGATACCACGTCGCCTATTGAAGCTGGATTGGGATGGATTACCAAGTTTGTAGAGGGTAAGAACTTTATCAATCGTCCGATGCTGGAGAAACAGAAGACGGAGGGTACGGTACGTAAATTGGTTGGTTTTGAAATGGTAGATCGCGGTATTCCCCGTCACGGTTATGAGTTACAGAATCCGGAAGGTACTCCTATTGGAGTGGTTACTTCGGGCACAATGTCGCCTACCCGTAAAATTGGTATCGGTATGGGGTATGTGAAGCCCGAATATAGTAAGGTTGGTACGGAAATCTGTATTGATATGCGCGGCCGTAAGTTGAAGGCTGTGGTGGTGCGTCCGCCGTTTCGCGGGAAAGTCTGATTTACCTAAACAGGATGATGCGGTTTCCGTGGAAATTATGTCTTGCATGGGACTGACGTTGGGTAGTATGCATATAGTAAAAAAGGGAATCTATAGCAGATTCCCTTTTTCCGTTTCTTTGAAAAACAGATTATTTCTTACGGTTACCGTAACGGCTCATGAATTTATCAACACGACCAGCTGTGTCAACCAACTTAGACTTACCAGTGTAGAACGGGTGAGAAGTGCTGGAGATTTCCAACTTTACCAACGGATAAGTTTCGCCTTCGAACTCGATAGTCTCCTTAGTATTTACTGTAGAACGAGACAAGAACACATCGCCGTTTGACATATCTTTAAATACTACCGGACGGTAATTTTCAGGATGAATACCTTTTTTCATTTCAATATTTGTTTTTTAATTTATATTCTGTTACTATTTTGGTAATAAATAGTGTAATGGTCTTTTTCAGTGCGCAAAGATAATGCTTTTCTATGAAATGAAAAAAGGTTTTTTGCAAAAAAAACTGGCAATTGATAGGTTTATAACTTTTTATTTTAGATTTTTGCAGGAGATTAATATCATATCACCTATGAGAAAACTGATTGTATTCTTTTCTTTTTGGTTCAGCGTTACAATAGTTGTAGCCCAGAACACGGAACGCAAACTGTATAGCATAGCGTTTTATAATCTTGAGAATCTGTTTGATACCATCCATGATGCAGGTAAGAATGACTATGACTTCCTGCCTGATGGCAGTTACCGGTGGACTGCGAAAAAGTACGAAGCTAAACTGCATAATCTCTCGGACGTGTTGAGTTCCTTGTCGCGTAATCTGGTTCCTGAGGGACCGGCAGTAATTGGCGTGGCAGAAGTCGAGAATTATAGGGTACTGACGGATCTTGTCAGTCAGCCGGCTATGGCTAACTATAAGTTTGTTCATTATGAGGGACCCGACAGACGTGGCATTGACTGTGCACTTTTGTATGATCCGCAACAGTTTGCCGTGACGAACTCTAAACTGGTACTTTCCGCTCCGTTTGAAGGGGATACGGTGCATCTGACGCGCGGTTTCCTTATTGTAGACGGTAGAATGGCGGGTGAGCGTGTGTGTTTCATTGTGAATCACTGGCCTTCCCGCGGAGCGAAATCACCGGTGCGGGTGCATGCCGCCAGGCAGGTAAAGGCGTTGACGGACTCCTTGATGCATGAAGACAAAAAGCTGAAACTCTTTGTTATGGGAGATATGAATGACGATCCGATGGATGAAAGCATGCAGACTTTAGGGGCCCGTAAATATATATCGGGCATGAAAGCCAATCAGTTCTTCAATCCCTGGTGGGAAATACTGGAGGATAAGGGTGTGGGAACCTTGCTCTATCGTGGCAAGTGGAATCTGTTCGACCAGATTGTACTGTCCAGACCGTTGGTGAAAGCGAAAAAAGGACTGCGTTACGACCATAGCGAGGTTTTTATCCGCGACTACCTGATTCAGCAGGATGGTAAATACAAAGGTTCACCTTTGCGTACTCATGGCGGGCGCGTATGGCTGAACGGTTACAGCGACCATTTACCTACGATTATCTATCTGAAAAGATAATATATAATAATGTGTAAATAACAGGCCGGAAAACAAACTCGCTTTCCGGCTTTTTTGTTTATAGAGGTAAGAACGCAAAAGGAGAGAATGAACAGACAGATGCAAAAACTTTGTAATATAGAGATTACAATATTCTGTTAATTCAAGCCAATAGCTTTAAAATAGAATGGATTTGACTGGTGAGTAGAGGTATTTTATTCTTCTCTTGTTCTTCTTTTTAAAGGATAATGCTTACTTTTGCGTAGAATTTTAATTCACTAACAATAAACTTTAAACAAAATGGTTAATTACAAAGATTTAGGCCTTGTAAACACAAGAGAAATGTTTGCTCGCGCTATCAAAGGTGGATATGCAATCCCTGCATTCAACTTCAATAACATGGAACAGATGCAGGCTATCATCAAGGCTGCAGTAGAGACTAAGTCTCCGGTTATCCTTCAGGTATCTAAGGGTGCTCGCCAATATGCTAACGCTACTTTGCTGCGTTACATGGCTCAGGGCGCTGTGGAATATGCTAAGGAACTGGGCTGCAAACATCCTGAAATTGTTCTTCACCTTGACCACGGAGATACTTTTGAAACTTGTAAAAGCTGTATCGATTCAGGTTTCTCCTCAGTAATGATTGACGGTTCACATCTTCCATACGAAGAAAATGTTGCTTTGACAAAGAAGGTTGTTGATTATGCTCATCAATTCGATGTTACAGTGGAAGGTGAACTTGGCGTGTTGGCTGGTGTAGAAGATGAAGTATCTGCTGAACACCATACTTATACCAATCCTGAAGAAGTTATCGATTTCGCTACTCGTACAGGTTGTGACTCTTTGGCTATTTCTATCGGTACTTCTCATGGTGCATACAAGTTCAAACCCGAACAATGCCACGTAGATCCTGCTACAGGTCGTCTGGTTCCTCCTCCTTTGGAATTTGCCGTATTGGATGCTGTAATGGAGAAACTTCCTGGATTCCCTATCGTTCTTCACGGTTCTTCTTCGGTTCCTCAGGAAGAAGTTGATACTATCAATCAATTCGGCGGTAAGTTGGAAGCAGCTATCGGTATTCCCGAAGAGCAACTGCGCAAGGCTGCGAAGTCTGCTGTTTGCAAAATCAATATCGACTCAGACTCTCGTTTGGCTATGACTGCTGCTGTTCGTAAGGTGTTTGCTGAGAAACCGGCTGAATTTGACCCGCGTAAATATCTGGGTCCGGCTCGTGACAACATGGAGAAACTTTACAAGCACAAAATCGTTAACGTGCTTGGTTCTGAAAACAAATTGGCTCAATTGGACTGATAAGGTTAATCTGATTATAAAAATGAGGTTGTGTCAAAACGTTGGCACAACCTCATTTATATTTTAAGTTCTGCTATATTTTCTTTTGGCTATGCTACTT
>NZ_JBCODG010000101.1:0-11508 GCF_040928965.1 Bacteroides sp. 2201st1_D9_2201SCRN_220225
AGACGACATAGTCCGCGTAGCGCGGATTGAGCCTGCCGGTTATCCCGACCGGGAAATACTCGTAATCGTCGAAACAGAAGCCGCGCCGCTGCAAATACGGATGCCGGAAAGTGCGCTTGTAAAAGTCCGGCAATTCGACCGGCACCAGTTCGTCGTCTATTTCTTCCGCCTCGTCCTTCTCCAGCAGGTGCAGGTTCAACGGTGCGGCAATGTCAGCTGTCTGCAAAACCATCAGGTCCATGCGACCGATAGCCGCCAGAAGTTGCTCCAATGTACGGGTGGATGCCCCGCAGGAGAAGCAGTGGGCCATGAAAGGCCGGCGGTGGGCAGTCGCCTTGCCGATGTAGATACCGAACTTACCGCCCGACTTTCCGCAGAACGGGCAGCGCGGAACGATAAGGTTCTTACCGCTCCCGTCCCGTTTGGCACCCGTCTCGCGGGTTATCTCCGAAACCAGATATTGATATTCCTGTACCGACAGTTCCATATTAAGGTATAGTCGTGACCGCTACAGGTTGGTTTGAAATGTTTGGAAAAAGAATCCGGATTAGCCCAATAAAAATAGACCGGCAGAATCATGGAAGGTCTTTCCACCCAAAGGAAAAGAGAAATTGTCTTCCCGGCTGGACAAAAAATGACTGCTTTTGTCTAATCGATAAAACAATATATAAATAAGGAGATTGATAATCAGCATTGGCTGATTATCAGGTGTAGAGATGTACTTTTCTAAAATGATCACTCTCTACATAAAAAAAGCGTATTTTTTGTGCAGTACAATAAACATACTGAATGAAAAGTATCGTTTTCCAATTACTACAAATAACGGATTTGTATTTGCGAGGTCATTCGAACTTTCCTCGAACAAAGGTCGTATGATATCTCGAACGCCAAGACCCGTGAGCGGAAACTGAAAGCCTTGGAGGCGGCAGAGGAATTGAAATGTGAAAACCTGCTGTTGATAACATGGGGAACGGACGATATGGCGGAATACAAAGGGCATACAATAAAAATCGTATCTGTCCGGAATTGGTTTTACGCATGTAAGCTGCCATATATTCTCAACATTCCAGTCGTTACAAGTCAAAAAGCCACCGACACGCCGCATCCGGATCGATGGCTTTTTATTCCCTGTTCAGATTCAGTGTCCTCTGCCCGTCATAGAACACCTCATTGTCGTAGTCGGTGGCAATCCTGATAGTGTCTCCTTTCTTGAAGAACCGGCTTTTGGCCACGTGCAGGCGCATAACGTTCTCCTTTCTTTCTGCCGATGACTGGTTGAGCGAAACAAGGTGCGTGCACGGGCGGGCCAGACCTTTGGCCTCCGAACAGTTGTACTCGGTCAGCACGTTCCGCTCGTCATTCAGCCACTCCCGGTCTTCGATGGTAGACTGGTAAGTCACCACCATCCATACCTTTTCGTCCGCCGCCAGGTCCTTCAGGTCATTAGCCACCGCGATACGCTTCGCCCGTTCATGGTCGGCTCCCCATGAACGGCGGTTGGCATCCGTCAGCAAGTCCATCGAATCCACAATCACGATGTCCGGATTATATCCTTTGAGCTTCCTGTATTCCGAAATGCCGTTCTTGATGTCGAGTGTCGAGACCTGGGCATTGAAACGCGGGTAACTGCGCACCGTGATGCTTCCGGCATACGAGGCGACCAGTTTTTCCAGATGTCTCATCTCCGTATCCGAAATCTTTCCCCGCTCGTAATAGTAGGCGTTCCTGGAAATCAGTCCGCCGGAATAGGCGTTCAACGCCTCTTCTTCCGAACCTTCCAGCTGGAAATGCAGCACATGCAGCCCGTCATCGATGTCCGCCCTGACACCGATCCATTTGGCGATGTGCGACTTTCCCACGCCTGTGCTGGCCAGGAAACAGGTCAGCTGACCTCGCAGGTTACGTCCGGCATTGAGCGCATCCAGATACGGGATGTAGAAGCGGGACACACGAGGGGCGGCCGAGCGTTCCTCTTCCTCCTCGCGCCGGCGGTTCCTCTCGAAACGCTCCTTGAAAGTCGCGGCCACATCGACGAACGAGGAACTCTTCAGCGTGAACCCTGCCAGCCACTCGGCATATTCCCGAAGAGTCTTCTCCGCCTTGTCCTGTTTGTTCTCGTTATACAGTTTTCCGACCTCCGCATAGACCGACTGCAACCGGACCCCCTTGATGTAGGACTCCAGCATGTCGGTCATCACCTCGGCACTCTGTCCCTCGTCATACTCCCGGAAAGTGTCTATCAGCTCGATGGCGTCGTAATCCTCATGGAAGGTCTGTGCCAGCACGGCATACGACGGCGGTGTCTTGTATGTCTTGAAGTGTACGGCTATCGCCTCCTGTACCTGCTGGAACGAACGGTCCGGCAGGTATTCCTTACGCATATGCCGGGCTAGGACAGCACACAACGGTTCCTGTCTGAGCGCCGTGGCATAGAGTTCATACAGGAACTCGGCACTGAGCGGATTGACGGCACTCATGGCTTCGCCTCCTTTTTCCGCCACGCCTCACAGCGGATACGGTACAGTTCCGGATAGCGCGCCTGTGTCCTTCTGCGGCATGGCTCCGCTTTCGCACATTTTGAGCATGACGGGGAGAAAGGCGTCCACATCAGCGTGGAGAGCGCACAGACGAGATATCCCGCTTCGGTGGAGAGCAGTCGCCGCTTGGTCGTCTCCTCGTATTCCGGATAAATAAAACGCCCGAACGGATGGCTGCGGCGGTCTTCCACTGCCCGCGCCAAATCATGCCGTGACAGCCCGAAACTCTTCAGCCACCGGTCCTCCCGGTAGCGGCGTTCCTTTCCCGAGCGGAGATAGCGGCCGATGGCTTTCTTTCCGAATGAATGGGAGACGTTCCATTTCCTGCGATACGCGGTATCATATCCGGAAATGGCATATGTCTGGCAGATACAGAAGTCGGACAGGCGTTCCGCACTGACGGAGACGACCTCCCGGCACAAGCCGTCGAAACACATCCCGAGTTGCCTGTCCGACTTGCCGCCGGTAGGGAACACAAAATCCGCCCACACCGTGGTGCGGACCAGCCGTGTAAAGAGCCTCCGGCATCCGTCAATCCATTCTTTTCTCTCCATCGCGTGTCAATAGTTTGCGCAGCTGCGTCTTGGCTAGGAAGATGCGGCTTTTTACCGTTTCTACGTTCCTGGTCTGCAAAGTACCGTTGTTATAGGTGATTTCCATGATTTCCCCGAGTTTGTAACCAGCCTGCTGCAAGAGCAGGGCTTCCCGGTAAATCGGTTTGAGCCGGTCCAGTGCCCAGAGGATGTCATCGTTATAGAACTCGCGGTAGTTGTCCATCCCCATGCTGTTTCCCGACGGTTCGTCCTCATCCGACAGCGAAGAGGATATTTCCGAAATGTCGATATTGTCGTCCGGGGGCATGCGGTTCCTGTTGCGGTTGTTCAGGTCCGCCACAAGCCGTTTGGTCACGGCATAGATCCAGGTCTTTACCGGACGGGCCGGGTCATAACTGTCCATATACTTGAAGAAGTTGGCCAACGCCTCGAGGTAGTTGTCCTCGATGTCCTCCTGGTTATAGGTATATTTGATACAAATGCTGTATATCAGATTCTTGTGCGGCATCACATATTTTCTGAGAAGTTCCGCCCTCTGTCTCGCGGATTCGTCTTCAGGCTGGAGAACCGCAATAAACACATCTTTCTTTTCCACGTTTCCACTGACTGAAAAGGTTGATAATGAATCTCATGTCCTAATCTGTCAGCTACCGTGAGCGTCAATTGAAAAAACGGGCGGCAGCATTACCGCCGCCCGGAAAAAATCCAAACCGTTGTCGGCTTGTCACAGCCTGTGCCTGCGGATGTAATAGTAGAAGAGGTGGCAGGCATCCGCCGCATTGTCATCCACCGGGACAATACCGTATCTGTCCTTGCAGGCCACGACCATCTGCGTCTTGGTGGCGTGTCCGTCTCCCGTCGCCCATTTCTTGAGGACAGCCGGGTTGACGAACTCCGGTTCCGGGATATCCAGTTCATCGCACACTTCGAGCAGGATACCCCTGAGTTCCGAGAGCCGCCGCATGTCGTAGAAATGGCGGTTCACGCTCACATCCTCGGCCACGACGCGGCGGATGCCGTAACGACGGAGTAGCGAGAGCAGCGTAGTCCTGAAAGCGCCGTGCATCTTGTTGCCGTTGCGCCGTTTGCTTTCGGTGAAGTTCCATGTCCCGGCCTCATGCAGGGAGAAGTATCCGGTATGCGTGGCGATGTCCAGCGCCAGTACCTGCTCCCGGGTCAGTACGCTATTCTCCGAGTCTCGATTCGCCATTCTCTTTCACGATTACCAGTTTATGCGGATACCCTTCAGCCACATTCCCGTGCGAGACTACCAGCACGGTACCGCCGAGCGAGTTCAGCGCCTCGAACATGGAGGCCAGCCCCGCTTCATCGACCGCCTCGAGTATCTCGTCCAGCACGAGCAGATCCAGTCCCTTGTCCCCGTCGCAGTTGCTGTTCACGAGTTTCTGCATGGCAAGGATGGTTGCCAAATTCACACGGGCGGCTTCGCCTGCCGAAAACTTGCCGAACGAGCCGCAGTCCATGCCGTCGCGCAGCAGTGAGATGGAGATTTTCTCCCTTACCTTACCACTCTTGAGGACGGTATACCCGTCGAAGCGGATACGGATGTCGCTGCCGATGTCTTGCAGGAACTCGTTGGTGATACGGCTGAGCGCCTCGATTTTCGTGTTGGCCAGATAGGTCTTGAACTGCACGAACCGTTCCCGCTGTATCTCCAGGGCACGGACCTGGGCATCGACGGCCGTCTTGCGCCCTGCCGCCTCGTTGGACTTCCCGCGCGTTTCACGGAGAGTGTCCTTGAGCGATTGTATGAGGTCGGGTGAAGCCGCCTCATCCAGCTCCCGGATCGTGGCCTGCAAAGTGTCGATGGCGCAGGCCGCAGCCTGTATATCTTCCTTGCCTGCCCGTATGCCGCGGTTCAGTGCGGCATTGCGCTCGTCTATGAATCCGAACACCTCGTCGAATACCTTGCGGCGGACACCTTCGATTTCACTTTGCAGGGCGGTAATTTCGGAAGCGATGCGTTTATGCCCGCTTTCCACCTCTTCCACGTGGCGGGTGGCATTCCTGATGGCCCGTTCGTGCCCGGCCAGCTGCTCCTCCCATCCGGTGCGTCTGCCTTCCAATATCCGGCGCTCATGGTTCAGCCGGTTCTGCTGCAACTCCACGGCATCCGTCTCCTCCTGCTTCTCATCGATACGGCCGTTGATTTCCGTGAGCTGCCGTTGACGGAGCTTCAGTTCCTTCATGCCGGCCTCGATGTCGAACTGTGGTTCTGCCACCAGAAACTCATGCCCGCAGAAAGGACAGGTGATGGAGCCGGCCAGTTTGTTCGAGAGGCCGTCAATACCGGCAGAAACGATACGCCGTTTATGACGCAGTTCCTCGATGCTGCCGGACAGGTCGCGCAGACGGATGTCGATTTCCCGCAGTCTCTCCGCAGTCGTATCGGACTGATCCCTGTATGCCTCACAGAATGCGGCATACTCCTTCTTGAACTGTTCCCAGCCGTCAGTCCTGTTTTTCAGTTCCTGTTCCGCCTGCTTCAAGACGGCATCGCAATCCTTCAGCCGCTCTGTGGCGGTCTGTAACCGTCCTTTCTTTTCGGCAATGACCTTGTCCCAGTCCGTCTGCCGGGCATCGGGAAAGAGGGACATCATTTCCGCTATCTTTTCCAGACATGCTTCCAATGCGGTATCTCCGGCTTCCAGTTCCTGCAAAGCCTCGTCCGCCCGCTGCACTCCGGCAAGCTGTTCCTCAAGCCTGTCCACGTTCTCGTGCCCGGTACGGATCTGCTCCCTCTTGGCCGCTATGGCCGTTTCCAGTCCCATGATACGTTCCACACGGGTACGCCCCCGCTCGGCTCCGGCTTCCTCCTCCTTGCGTATCTGCTCCTGTAACATCCCGATACGCCCGTCCAACCCGGCCAGTTCCAGTTCCACCTGCCGTTTCTTTTCAGAGAGCGGCACGATGTCTTCCTCCACTTTGGCGATGGCTTCATCCACCAGGATACCGTTGGAAAAGCGGTTGATGACCTCTTTCTTCTCCTTGTCCGATGACGAGAGGAAATCCTCATACCGGTATTTGGAAAGGATGAAATTGTTGAGCAGCTCGTCGCGTGTGATACCCAGTTTGTCAAGAATATACCGGTTATAGGCATCCACCGAAGGCTGTACCGCTTCATCGGTTACCACCTGCTTGCCGCCACGGTAAAGCGTACAGCTGACAGAGGAAGCCCCCTTGCGCGGGATACGGCGGTTGACGAGCAGTTCCTCGGCGGCGGAATCGTTGATGAAACGCAAAGCGATACGGCATTCTTCCGCTGCATCGTTGATAATCTCCTCCGAGCGTATCTTTCTAAGCGGGCTGCCCGTGATACCCACGGCAATGCATTCCAACAGGGCAGACTTGCCGGCCCCGTTCGACTGCTGGGACTCATTGTCCCGGTTATCGCCGAAAATCAATGTCGTCACGCCTTGCCGCAGCATGTAGGACAGCGAACGGAAGGCGCAGAGATTTTCGGCTTCTATCGTCTTTAATTTCCACATGATCTGTTTTCTATTCTAGATAAATACTCCAATCCCATCGACACATCCTCGATCTGTTTCTCCCGGCAGAAGTCCTCGTAGGTTTCCCGGATGCGGCGGCTGTCGAATTTCTCGAAGAGCGAAGAGGATACCGCCTCCGGCAGCTGCTCGTCATCGGCAACCAGTTCTACCTTCGCCGCTCCGGCTTCCAGCAAGGCGGCTTTGTCCACCGATTTCATCGCGGCGGCAGGTGCATGGACACGCACCTTGACCTTGTAGCGACCATCGGCCTCCATTTCACGCAGCTCGTCCATCAGGTGCAACCCGGCACGTTCCGCCGGCATATCCATGACACGGTACCGCATGTTCACGCGGTTCTTGACAAACTCGTACGTGCCGTCCGTATACAGCACCGTGTATCCTTTCTCCTCGTCCTCCCCGAAGTTATGCTGGCGCGAGGAACCGATATATTCGATTCCCGTCCCCGGAATGACGGTACGGTTGTGGTAATGGCCGACAAAGACCTTGTCGAAAGGAGAGAATATCCTGGCAGGCAGTTCCTTTTCCGAAGGCTGTGCCAATGCCCCGTTGATACCCTCATGGATGTAGAGGAAGTGCTCCGGTTCTCCGGAAAGCGCTTCCGCAGCCAATCGTCCGAGCCTTTCGGCAAAAGAGCCGTCTTCCGGAAAATAGCTCATTACATGGAGCGCGAACTTCCATTCCGGGCGGCACAGGGTCAGGTACTCATCCACGACAGTCACATTCGGATGCCGGTCGAAGACATGACAATATCCGCGCAGGGATTCCTGGTTCACCTTGTCGTGGTTCCCTTCCGCCAGCGTGACATGAATGTCATGGTCCGCGGCGGATACAAGCATATCCCTGACGGCCAGCAGGACATCGAGTGTCTGGGCGGCACGGGAAAAGAACAGGTCTCCTCCGACAACCACTTCCCGGATATCCCGTTCCCTGCAAATTCCCATGGCCTCCTGCCAGTTGGCCTGGAATGCAGGGATGTTGTCTTTCGAGATGTGGATGTCATTCAATAACAAAAGGCAGGGTTTGTTCTCTTTCATACTAAGTGATTGTGATTAGGACGGGAGGCCCGGATGCCTCCCGTCGGATTAGAATTCAAGAACTTGTGAAAGGCTTATCTGCGGTGGCGGGGACGCCCGGCACGCTCTTCCGTTTCCTCCGGCTGCTCTTCTTCCTCCCCGGGGACATCCTCCGGTTCGTCACTGGGCTTCGGACCCTCCATCTCGCTTTCGATCAGGTCGAGTAGTTCCCGGTTGCTCGTGGAGCGTGTGACACGCACGGAGAGCCCTTCCTGCTCGATGTAGCCGCGGATCATCGCACGCAGCTCCTGGCCTTCCTCGGTCTTCTCACCGAGTTCCTGCCGCTGAAGCTCGTCATAACGTTCGAAAAGGTCGTCCAGCGAGATGCCTCCGCCTTCACGCCCGTTTTCTCTGTTATCTTTCGTACGGCGGTCGAACGAGAACGCGGATATATCCTCCTTGGGCAGTTCACCGTCCAGCGTGTCGATGACCGTCTTCATTTCATCCGTCTCCATGAGCGACATGCCGTAGATACCGTCGCACTGTTTGAGGAACTCGACGGTGGCTCCCAGATGATAACGGGTGTAGCGGTAGATGATTTCCGGGATACGCGGCGCACCCATCAGGGCGGTCAGCTCCTCCTTGGTCAACGGTACCGGTTCCGATTCGTTGTCAATGGAAATGACATACTCGGTCTTGGCTCCGTTCTTGCGCTTTTCAATCTCCACCGGATAGGCGTCATACACCGAGGAAATCGGGCACGGGTAAGACGGATTCTTGGCCAGTTTCTTGCTCCACAGCTTGAACTTCCTCTCATCCAGATCCTTGAACTGGGCATGGGAAAGGGTCATCATCTGCACGCCTTTGGCTCGTTCACCCAGGTCGAATACATAGAGACAGTGGCCGTAACTGTATTTCAGACCGCCTCCGAACGAGCCCCCGGCAATCTTTTCCGCCAGTTTGTCGTCCCCGTCCTCTTTTGCGGCTTCAACGGCCATGCGGCGGTAAGTCTCGATGGGATCAACGCTATATCCGGCATCGGTAGCGCGGGTGACAGTGACATACATCTTCTGGGGCTTGTTCCCCGTAGCGGGTTTCTCCAGCTCCAGAAGCAGCTGGTGGACGGGATACTCATAGCCCGGACGTGTCGGCGAGCCGTCCGGATTGGGAGCGATGGGCAGGATACGGAGACGGTAAGTCCCGAACTTGTCCATGCGGAAGAACTCCGTACGGGCGAACGCCCTGTTCTCCTCCTGGGCACGCAACTGTGCCTCCTGATAAGATTCCTGAACGCCGAGGAACATTTCCTCGACAGACATGCCTTCCATGCCGTTGTTCTTTTCTTCTTCTTGCATAAACGCTTTGTTTTATGGATTTAAAAATGCCCGAAGAATGCGACACGGTATACCCGCATCGCAAAGAAACTGGTAACAGGACGGACGGGTTCGGTTGCACCGTCCGCGTTCAACTGATAAAATTGGGAGAGGATGTCTCGCTGACCGTATCCCGAAAGAGGATACTCATTTGACAATATGGAAAGGTCTTGCAGCGACCGTGGAATACAAAATTAGGCAAATTACCCGGAACAGCCATACATGTACATGAATGTTTCTCACCGGCATTGTCCTTCAGCGCATTACCGTTTCATTTTAAGAATGCTTTTAATCTCTCCGAGCAGTCTGTCGCCGCCCGGCGCGTTCCGCGCTTCGGCAAGCAGCCTCCTGCGGTTCCGGCGGATATACTCTTCTCTCTTGCGGCGGCATATGCCTTCATAGTAGGCTTTGCGCTCCGGCGTGAGCCGTTTCCCGCGCCGGCAATAGACCCCGTCCCGGCGGTACTCGTCCAGGTAGCGGCGGAACTTCGCCTTGCCGCAGGAAGGGTCTTTCGATGCCTCCGCCACCGACCGTATGACCTGCCAGTCCGGCTCGAAGGGCTGCTGCGTGGCGCATAACCTGCGGAGCAGATGATAGACTACCGGCATCTCATACCGGAGCATGAAGCCTATCCGTGTCTCGTCGAAAGGAAAGCGCTTAAGCGTCCCCTGCGGTCTTCCGTCTTCTCGCTTTCGGGGCTTCTGCTGCCGGGGAGACGGTTTCTTCTGCGGCTGCCGCCTGATTTTCTTCTGTTTCATGATGTTGCGGTTGAATGGTTTGCTGTACGGTTTCACGGACGGGAACGTTCCTGCGCTCCGCAATCCTCCGGCGGCTTTCAATATCGCCGTTTACATTGAGTTTATGTTTCATGACTATACAAAATAGGTGAAGTTGAGTTCTACATTGACATTGTACATACCGCGCTCGTAAAGCTGTATCCTGCGCGAACCGCCGTAGATGGTGAACGAGGAGCCCCGGTTGTACTTGTGGTCATCGTTCCAGTCAGCGGCGCTGCAGCGCACGCTGTATCTCGGGGGCTGTATCTTGTTCGGGATGACGGCAACGATGCCGCCCCAGTTGCTGCCGTCCCTGCGTGCGGTATTGATATACCCCTGTATGGACACGATATTCCCGATCTGGCGGATAAACAGCCCCTGGGTATCTGTTCCCGAGCCGCTGTTCTCCATGTGCATCCATCCCGTATCCGCCAGCAGGGGCTGGTATTCTTCCGCATAGGCGGCTCCGATAGCGCGGCAGGCCTGCCGTTTCGCCTCCGCTGTCGGCAAGGACAGGTCGGAAAGTTTGCCGTCCTTGCGCAGGTAGTCCTTGACGATTTCGTCTTTGGACAGCACGTCCAACTTGTTCCGCAGGAGCTGCCGGGCTTCCATGGGGGATTTTCCTTGCCCGGTCAAAAAGTCGATGTAATCCTGGAACAGGTTTTCAAGCGCGGCGAAGCGGGCGTCCGCCCCGGCCTTGGTATACAGGTTCAGGTTGGTGGCGATGGTATCCTTTTCGGAAGCGTTGTAGCCGCCCATCAGCCGCTCCGCCTTTTTCTTGAGTTCCCTGACAACCTGCGAGGTCATCACGTATCCCTCGACCTGCGCGTGCGAAATGCCGCCTTCATCTATGTAGGCGAACGAACCGGTCTTGATTTCCAGCAGTTTGTCCCTGAGTTCGGGTGTGAAGACAATGCCCTCGTAAGCGGAGTCAGTCCCGAGCTTGCCGTCCATCATCCGGTCTATCTCGGCCGTGGAATAGACTTCGAGGTTCTTGCGTGCCTTGCCCTTGTCCGGAAGGTCGGACAGGTTCGAGGTCTTGGCCAGTTTCAGCTCCCCGGTACCTTTCTTTTCGGCATCGAGGGTATCCCTGACGGCCGCCTGCCGCTTTGCTTTCAGTTCGGCGGCTTCCTCTGCCGTCAGCCCGCTGATCTCGTCCGCCGTCAGGCGCACCAGCTCCTTCAATCCTTCGGAGATTTCCAGAAATACCTCCCCGGCTTCCGCTTTGGAATAGACATCGATATTCTTCCGGGCGGCAGCCTTGTCCATGACATCGGAAAGGTTCCCGTCGGCGGAGAGTTTCATTTTCAAAGCCGCCGCGACGGTTCCCGATGTGACATAACCTTCGCCGCCCTCCGTCAGTTCTCCGGTAGTGATAGCCGCCAGTTTCTTCCTGTATTCGGTCGTGAAGTCTTCGGTAGAGAGCTGTTTGCCTTCTACCACATCCACTTTCTTTCCCATCGCCTCCGTAAAGGCCCTGACGGTCACATAGGTGTCGGACACGGATTTTCCGTTGATTTTAAGCGTACCGAGCACATCCACCGCTCCCAAAGGGGCAAGCACGATGTCGCCCAGAGCGTTCCTCAGCGCAAAACGGAAACTGTCAGCGGTGTCGAAGCCGACGGTGGCGAGCAGCGCGGCGGCACTGTCGCGCCAGGTAATCAGGTTTGTCAGCCTGGCATTGTCTTTCGTATAGGCGGTATTCTGAATATCGATACCCCGTCC
>NZ_JBCODG010000102.1:0-11430 GCF_040928965.1 Bacteroides sp. 2201st1_D9_2201SCRN_220225
GCTCATTAACACCATAAACTAAGTAAAGGAGCCATAAAGACAGGGGTAATCTTTATCTTTTCATAGAGGAAAGATATAATTAAAAGATTTCCGATAAAAGGCTTTTAATTATATTCCAAACCTGCATACATATACCGTCTTTTTTACGTTTTTTGCATATTAAAGAATAAAAAAATCCCATTTCTGTATATTCTTTCCAAAATATTCCCTACTTTTGCACCAACTTAAGAATAATTATACAGAAACATGAAAAAGAAAGCCAATCGGTTAGATGCCATCAAGATGATTATCTCAAGCAAAGACATCAGTTCTCAGGAAGAGCTGTTGCAGGCTTTGGACAAAGAGGGCTTTGAGCTGACACAAGCCACCTTGTCACGCGACTTGAAACAGTTGAAAGTAGCCAAAGCGGCCAACATGAACGGGAAATATGTATATGTTCTTCCCAACAACATCATGTACAAGCGCAGCAACGACCAGAGCGCAAGCGAAATGCTGATGACCAGCGGCTTCATTTCCCTCCATTTCTCCAAGAACATTGCCGTCATCCGCACCCGGCCCGGCTATGCCAGCAGCATGGCTTATGACATCGACAACCGCGAATGTCCCGCCGTACTGGGCACCATTGCCGGCGACGACACGATCATGATGGTTCTGCACGAGGCTACATCCCACGAAGAGGTGCGTATGTTTCTGTCACAAATCATTCCTAACATAAAGTAAACCTGTACAACTATATTACAACGAATATATAACGAAATAAAAGAAATGGATTCGAAACAGATTGATGTGATGGTGGCCGACGCCTCACATGAAGTTTACGTGGATAAGATTTTGGATACCATCCGAGAAGCTGCCAAGGTGCGCGGAACGGGCATCGCAGAACGCACACACGAATATGTGGCGACTAAAATGAAAGAAGGAAAAGCTATCATAGCTTTATGTGGAGACGAATTTGCAGGTTTCACCTACATAGAAAGCTGGGGAAACAAGCAGTACGTGGCAACATCGGGCCTCATCGTACATCCCGATTACCGCGGCTTGGGACTGGCCAAACGTATCAAGACGGCTTCTTTCCGCCTGGCACGCCTGCGGTGGCCCAAAGCCAAGATATTCAGTCTGACCAGCGGAGCGGCCGTTATGAAAATGAATACCGAACTGGGCTACGTACCGGTTACTTTCAATGAACTAACAGACGACGAGGCTTTCTGGAAAGGCTGCGAGGGCTGTATCAACCATGACATACTGGTAGCCAAAAACCGGAAGTTCTGCATTTGCACGGCAATGCTTTACGACCCGAAGTTACACGAGGAAGATAAAATATAATTAATTATAGATTTTGAATTATGAATGGGAACACACGGACTCGTTATAACCAGCCTGATTCCTAATTTATAATTCAACATTCAAAATTCATAAGTATTATGGAAAAGAAGAAAAAAGTAGTAGTTGCATTCAGCGGTGGTCTGGACACCTCATTCACAGTTATGTATCTGGCCAAAGAGAAAGGATACGAGGTATATGCGGCTTGTGCCAATACCGGCGGTTTCAGCCCCGAACAGCTGAAGACAAACGAAGAGAACGCCTACAAACTGGGTGCTGTAAAATATATTACTTTGGACGTAACGCAGGAATATTACGAAAAGAGCTTGAAATACATGGTATTCGGCAACGTATTGCGTAACGGTACTTATCCTATTTCCGTAAGCTCCGAACGTATATTCCAGGCGCTGGCCATTGCACGCTACGCCAACGAAATCGGCGCAGACGCCATTGCACATGGTTCGACCGGTGCGGGTAACGACCAGATTCGTTTCGACATGACTTTCCTTGTCATGGCTCCGGGCGTGGAAATCATCACGCTGACACGCGACATGGCTTTGAGCCGTCAGGAAGAGATAGATTATCTGAACAAACACGGCTTTGCAGCCGACTTCGCCAAACTGAAATATTCCTATAACGTAGGTCTGTGGGGTACTTCCATTTGCGGCGGTGAGATTCTGGACTCCGCACAGGGACTTCCCGAAAGCGCCTATCTGAAACATTGCACCAAAGAAGGCAGCGAACAGTTGCGCCTGACCTTCGAGAAGGGTGAGCTTAAAGCGGTCAACGATGAAAAATTCGACGACCCCATCAAGGCTATCCAGAAGGTAGAGGAAATCGGTGCGGCTTACGGCATCGGCCGTGATATGCACGTAGGCGATACGATTATCGGCATCAAGGGGCGTGTAGGTTTCGAGGCAGCCGCTCCCATGCTGATTATCGGCGCACACAAGTTCCTTGAGAAATACACATTAAGCAAATGGCAGCAATACTGGAAAGACCAGGTAGCCAACTGGTACGGTATGTTCCTGCACGAAAGCCAGTATCTGGAACCGGTAATGCGCGACATCGAAGCCATGCTGGAGTCTTCGCAACGCAATGTAAACGGTACTGCGATTCTCGAACTTCATCCGCTCTGTTTCTCTACCGTAGGCGTGGAAAGCGACGACGACCTTGTAAAGAACAAATTCGGCGAATACGGTGAAATGCAGAAAGGCTGGACAGCGGAAGACGCCAAAGGTTTCATCAAGGTAACTTCTACCGCACTGCGTGCCTATTACTCAAACCACAAAGACGAAGAAATCTAAATGATGAACCGAAAGCAAAAATTAACGCGCCCCCGAAACGGAAGAATGCTTTCCGGCGTATGTGCAGGACTGGCAAACTTTTTCGGACTCGACGTGTCACTGGTACGCATCATCTACGTTTTTGCTACGATCTTCACTGCGTTTGCAGGTACGCTTATATATATCATACTATTAGTTATAATACCAGAAGAACCCAATAGATATTACCAACATGATTAAAGTAGGAATCATCGGCGGAGCCGGATACACGGCAGGCGAACTGATACGCCTGTTACTGAACCATCCCGAAGCGGAAATCGTATTCGTAAACAGCTCGAGCAATGCCGGCAACAAAATAACCGACGTACACGAAGGGTTGTACGGAGAGACGGATTTAACGTTTACCGACGCACTTCCGTTGGACGAAATCGATGTACTTTTCTTCTGCACGGCGCATGGCGACACCAGAAAATTCATGGAAAGCCACAACGTACCGGAAGACCTGAAGATAATCGACCTCTCCATGGACTATCGCATCAAGAGCGACGACCATGACTTCATCTACGGCCTTCCCGAGCTGAACCGCCGTGCCACCTGCACGGCAAAGCATGTTGCCAACCCCGGCTGCTTCGCCACCTGTATCCAGTTGGGCCTGCTTCCGCTTGCCAAGCATCTGATGCTGAACGGCGATATTATGGTGAATGCCATCACCGGCAGTACCGGTGCAGGCGTCAAGCCGGGAGCTACGAGCCACTTCAGCTGGCGCAACAACAACCTGAGTGTGTACAAGGCTTTCGAGCACCAGCACGTGCCCGAAATCAAGCAATCGCTCAAACAGCTCCAGAACAGTTTCGATTCGGACATCGATTTCATCCCCTATCGTGGTGATTTTCCCCGCGGCATCTTTACCACTATCGTGATAAAGACCAAAGTGGCATTGGAAGAGATTGTCCGCATGTATGAAGAGTATTATGCCAAAGACTCCTTCACGCATATCGTCGGCAAGAACATCGATTTGAAGCAGGTTGTCAACACCAACAAATGCCTTATCCATTTGGAAAAGCATGGCGACAAGCTCCTTATCATCTCCTGCATAGACAACCTGCTGAAAGGAGCCAGCGGACAGGCCGTACACAACATGAACCTGATGTTCAATCTGGAAGAGACTGTCGGTTTGAGACTGAAACCCAGTGCTTTCTAAAGTATCTTTAATTTGTAATCAGTTACTGAAAGAATGAAACTATTCGATGTATATCCCCTTTTTGACATCAATATTGTCAAAGGAAAAGGCTGCCATGTATGGGACGATAAAGGTACGGAGTACCTCGACCTCTATGGCGGTCATGCAGTAATCTCTATCGGACATGCACATCCGCACTATGTAGAGATGCTCGGCAAGCAAGTAGCCACGCTTGGATTCTATTCCAACTCCGTTATCAACGAACTGCAACAGCAACTGGCAGAACGGTTGGGAAAGGTCTGCGGATACAATGATTATTCCCTTTTCCTTATCAACAGCGGAGCCGAAGCCAACGAAAACGCGTTGAAGCTCGCTTCGTTCCATAACGGACGAACTCGCGTGGTATCCTTCTCGAAAGCTTTCCACGGACGTACTTCATTGGCGGTAGAGGCAACCGACAATCCCAAAATCATTGCTCCCATCAACAACTGCGGACACGTTACCTATCTCCCGCTGAATGATACAGAGGCGATGAAAGCCGAACTGGCGAAAGGCGATGTATGCGCTGTAATCATCGAAGGCATTCAGGGAGTGGGCGGCATACAGTTGCCCACCGACGAGTTTATGCAAGCCTTGCGCAAGGCCTGTACAGAGCACAATACGGTACTGATTCTGGACGAAATCCAAAGCGGTTACGGACGTAGCGGCAAGTTCTTCGCCCATCAGTACAACGGTATCAAGGCCGACATCATCACCGTAGCCAAAGGCATAGGCAACGGATTCCCGATGGCGGGCGTACTTATCAGTCCGATGTTTACTCCTGTTTACGGCCAGCTCGGAACCACTTTCGGCGGAAATCATCTGGCTTGCAGCGCTGCGCTTGCCGTACTGGATGTCATAGAGCAGGAAGCTCTTGTAGAGAATGCCGCCCAAGTAGGCGCATACCTGATGGAAGAGCTGAAGAAATTCCCGCAAATCAAGGAAGTGCGCGGACGCGGACTGATGATTGGTCTCGAATTTGAAGAGCCTGTCAAAGAACTGCGTTTGAGGTTACTGAAAGAACAGCATGTATTTACCGGTGTCAGCGGCACGAACGTACTCCGCCTGTTGCCGCCCCTGTGTCTCGGCATGGACGAAGCGAACCTCTTCCTGGAACGTTTTAAGAAAGCACTTTGACAATTTACGGATAATCAGCCGGCAAAAGATACGACCGAAAGAAGAATACCTTCCTGTTTCGGTCGTTTTTTCATTAAAATCTTTACCTTTGCCCGAAGACAACTTTTTAAATGACAAGATGATATGAAAACAGCAATTATCGGTGCAGGAAATATGGGCGGCTCCATCGCCCGCGGTCTGGCAAAAGGAACCATCATCCCCGCCAGCGACATCATTGTTTCTAATCCCACGCAAGGCAAACTGGATGCGTTAAAGGCTGAATTCCCCGCTTTGCAAACCACACGCGACAATCAGGAAGCCGTTACCGGCGCCGAGCTCATCATACTCGCCGTCAAACCGTGGCTGATAAAACCGGTGGTAAGCGAACTCAAGCTGAAAAGCAAGCAGATACTTATCTCCGTAGCTGCCGGCATCCCTTTCGAAGAACTGGCACACTACGTGGCAGACAAGGAGATGACCATGTTCCGCCTCATCCCCAACACCGCCATCAGCGAGATGGAAAGCATGACGCTCATTGCAAGCCGTAACGCCAGCAAGGAACAGGAACAGCTTTTGCTCGACATCTTCAACCAGATGGGACTTGCCATGCTGATTCCCGAAGATAAGATAGCGGCAACCACCGCCATGACTTCCTGCGGCATCGCTTATGTACTGAAGTATATCCAGGCAGCCATGCAGGCCGGAATAGAACTGGGCGTTTACCCCAAGGACGGCATGCGCATGATAGCCCAGTCGGTAAAAGGCGCCGCCGAACTGATTCTGAACAACGACACGCATCCCGCCATAGAGATTGACAAGGTATGCACTCCCGGCGGAATTACAATCAAGGGTATCAACGAGCTGGAACATCAGGGATTCTCTTCCGCCATTATCAATGCCATAAAAGCAAGTAAATAACCGTACTAATCCACTTAATAAAAACCACATGGACGAACAGATTAAACAAATAGCCGAACGCCTGCGCGGACTGCGCGACGTATTGGAATTGAATGCCGAAGACATCGCCCGCGATTGCGACATCCCGGCAGAAGAGTACCGTCTTGCCGAAACGGGAGAATTCGACATCTCCGTAAGCATGCTGCAAAAGATAGCCCGCCGTTACGGCATCGCACTGGATGCCCTGATGTTCGGCGAAGAGCCGAAGATGAGCAGCTACTTCCTTACCCGTGCCGGCAAGGGAACCAGCATCGAGCGTACAAAAGCCTATAAATACCAGTCACTGGCTGCCGGTTTCATGAACCGCAACGCCGACCCGTTCATCGTCACCGTCGAACCCAAGCCGGATAACGAGCCGATACACTACAACAGTCACTCCGGACAGGAATTCAACCTTGTACTGGAAGGCCGCATGATGCTGAGCATCGACGGCAAAGACTTGATTTTAAACGAAGGAGACAGTTTGTATTTCAACTCCAAACTGCCTCATGGCATGAAAGCGCTGGACGGAAAGAAAGTACGTTTCCTTGCCGTAATCATGTAACAACACATAGAAGAACGGAGAATGAAGAAATTCCAAAAGTTATGGTAGAAAGATTTTTATCGCAAACGTCCTTTACATCTCAAGAGGACTTCATCAAGAATTTAAAGATTAACGTACCGGAGAATTTCAATTTCGGTTATGACGTAGTGGATGCCTGGGCGGCCGAACATCCCGACAAGCCCGCACTGCTCTGGACCAATGACAAGGGCGAGCACATCCAGTTCTCATTTGCCGACATGAAACGCTATACGGACATGACGGCTTCCTATTTCCAGAGCCTCGGCATCGGCCACGGCGATATGGTAATGCTCATTCTGAAACGCCGCTATGAGTTCTGGTTCAGCATCATCGCGCTGCATAAGCTGGGAGCCGTCGTTATCCCCGCCACACACCTGCTTACCAAGAAAGATATTGTATACCGCTGCAATGCCGCAGACATCAAGATGATTGTCTGTGCCGGCGAAAGCGTCATTACCGACCACATCACGGCTGCCATGCCCGACTCTCCGAGTGTGAAGAAGCTGGTCAGCGTAGGCCCGGAGATAGCCGAAGGTTTTGAGGACTTCCACAAAGGCATTGCCGATGCCGCCCCTTTCGCACGGCCGGAGCATCTCAACAGCAACGACGATATTTCCTTGATGTACTTCACCAGCGGCACTACCGGCGAACCCAAAATGGTGGCGCACGACTTCACGTATCCGTTGGGGCACATCGTTACCGGAAGTTTCTGGCACAACCTGCACGAAAACAGCCTGCACCTCACCATTGCCGATACGGGCTGGGGTAAAGCCGTATGGGGCAAGCTGTACGGACAATGGATAGCCGGAGCCAACATCTTTGTATACGACCACGAGAAATTCACTCCTGCCGATATTCTGACAAAGATACAGGACTATCACGTCACCTCGCTTTGTGCACCGCCTACCATCTTCCGGTTCCTGATTCACGAAGACCTGACGAAGTACGACCTCTCTTCATTGCAGTATTGCACCATTGCCGGAGAAGCGTTGAACCCCGCCGTATTCGATACATTCAAGAAACTGACAGGCATCAGCCTCATGGAAGGTTTCGGACAGACCGAAACCACCCTTACCGTAGCCACCATGCCGTGGATGCAGCCCAAACCGGGCAGCATGGGATTACCCAATCCCCAATACGACGTAGACCTGATAGACCATGACGGCCGTTCGGTAGAGGCCGGTGAACAAGGACAGATTGTAATCCGTACCGACAAAGGCAAGCCGCTCGGTCTGTTCAAGGAATATTACCGCGACGCCAACCGCACCCGCGAAGCATGGCACGACAACATCTATTACACCGGTGACGTTGCCTGGAAGGACGAGGACGGCTACCTCTGGTTTGTAGGCCGCGCCGACGACGTTATCAAGAGCAGCGGTTACCGCATCGGCCCGTTCGAAGTGGAAAGCGCCCTGATGACGCATCCCGCAGTTATAGAATGTGCCATCACCGGAGTTCCCGATGAAATACGGGGACAAGTGGTGAAAGCCACCATCGTACTGTCCAAAGACTATAAGAACCGCGCCGGCGAGGAACTGGTCAAGGAGTTGCAGAACCACGTAAAGAAAGTGACCGCTCCTTACAAATACCCCCGTGTCATAGAGTTCGTTGACGAACTTCCCAAGACCATCAGCGGTAAGATACGCCGTGTGGAAATCCGGAAGAACGACGAGAAATAACCGCTTCGGAATAAGCAGAAGCATAGATGGCTTGTAAAAGAGACAGCGGTTGTATCAAAATGATGACTGACGTATTATCTGTCATTCTATAATTGATACAACCGCTGTCCTGTTCTTTGGCATGAAGACTACCGCTTCCGTACTATATCCTGCAAACTCTTCTCTGCCGACGACCACACATTCTCGGCCAATGCCGCCATACGAGGAAAGAGCGAGAACTCCGTTTCCATGTAACAGGAATATACCCTGTCCATAAGCACCCCGGATAAGTTCAGTCCGTCGAATAGTCAACGAATAAGGAAGCCACCGGAAATTCCACTGTTATTCCGATTGACCAGCATATTTCTTGAATAACATAGATGATGAATTATTAACCTTGCAAATATAAGATTTTCATGCAAATAAAAGGATAAAAGGATTATATTTGCACAAGATTCAGAGAACGCCACGACATCATGAATAGTAAAATGCGGACCGGAAGAGATATGCTTCTCTTAATGATTATACTGTTTCTGTCCGATAATATATGCGCACAAGATGCTTATATCCACCGTCTCGGCATTGAAGGCCGGGCGGGATATATTTTCCCCACCAGCTCCTTTCTGCGGGGTGAAAACGATATGCGCAAAATAATGAGGTCTGCTTGCTCCGCCCACTTGAAGTACTCATTCCGGCTGCCACCGGGTACTGCCGCCGACCGGGTATACGGAAGTTCCTATCAGGGAATAGGATTGGGCTATTTCGATTTCGGCAACCGCAGGGAAATGGGAACTCCCGTTGCCCTCTACGCCTTCCAAGGCGCCCGCATCGCCGGAATCACTCCCCGCTTGTCGCTTAACTACGAATGGGGGTTCGGCGCATCTTTTGGCTGGAAGCCGTATGACTATCTCAGCAATCCCAACAATACTGTAATGGGAAGCAAAGTAAACGCCTATCTCAGCGCAGGCATTCACCTGAACTGGATACTTTCCCCGCGGTTCGACCTCAATATCGGCGCAACGGCAGTACATTTCTCCAACGGCAATACCCGGTACCCCAACACCGGACTGAACACGATAGATTTTAAAATCGGAGTGGCATATAATTTCAACCGGGACATTGACAAAACCTTGCAACCGTTGCAGCAAATTCCGGTTCCGGCATTCCCCCGGCATGTCAGCTATGACCTTATGCTGTTCGGTTCGTGGAGACGGAAAGCCGTAGACGTTCCCGGCGGACAAGTCCCCGCTCCCGGCAAATACGGCGTAGCCGGGTTCTGTTTCGCTCCGATGTATAACTTCGGATATAAATTCCGTGCAGGAGTATCTCTGGACGGTGTCTATGATGCCAGCGCCAACATTTATACAAAGGATTACGCTACCCAGCTCGACGATGCCAGCGAGGAAGAGGCATTCGGCACTCCCCCGCTTCGCAAACAACTCTCTCTGGGTGTCTCGGCACGCGGAGAATGGGTAATGCCCTACTTTACCGTCGGCATAGGTTTCGGAGCCAATATCCTGCATGGCGGGGGCGACTTGCAATCATTCTACCAAATCCTGGCCCTCAAAATAGATATGACCCGCGACACATTCCTGCATGTCGGCTACAACCTGAAGGATTTTCATGAACCCAACTATCTGATGCTGGGTATAGGGTATCGGTTTAATAACAGGCGTCCCCGGCTGTATCGTTAATTAGCAAGCACTTACCTGCTTAAATTATCCAAACAATGATTTTTCGGTATGATTAGACCTGTACAACCTCAAGATGTCAAGTACATCACCGATATTTATAATGAGTACATCCTCAACAGTACCTATACATTCGAAACAGAGCCGATATCTGAAGATGAGATGCGCCTGCGTATAGCAGAAATTTTTCCCCACTTTCCCTTTTTCGTATGCGAAACAGACCATAAAGTTGTGGGATACTGCTATGCACATCCCTGGAAACAACGGACGGCTTACCGATATACCCTCGAAACGACAGTATACCTGTCTGCCCGACATAGAGGAAAAGGACTCGGCAAACTGCTGATGCAGGTTCTCATCGAAGAATGCCGGCAACATAATTATCACACACTGATAGCTTGTATTACCGCTTGTAATACGGCCAGTTGTTCCTTACACAGCAAACTTGGCTTTACACAAGTTTCCCACTTCAAGGAAGTAGGCATGAAGTTCGGAGAATGGCTGGATGTAGCAGATTATGAACTGATATTGAAATAAAGAAAACTGTTTTTTGGTCGTCACTCGTCACCTATTGCCCGTATCCCTTTACCAGAGGGCGATACAGAGGTGACGAGAAGTGTGACGACCGGTGACGAGAAACTATCGGTCATCACTAAAATGTCCGCTTTTTCAGCATTTCATCTTCTATAACTACTTAATTATCTGTTACTTTACCCAATAATACACATCTCATCATATTTTGAGGCATTCTGCCCATATTAAGGGGAAAAAGTACCCCAACCCCTTACATTTTGTCCCAAAATGCACAAGGAAAATACACTTTCTCCTTGTTCTTTTTCTTGCGTTGCACCTTATATTATGCCGTCATAGCTCTTGATAAATTCCGTTTTGCAGCTGCGAACCATACGGTTTCCATCTGCGGGCTGTACGGCCCGCAATTGGCAACCGTAGAGCCCGCAATTGCAAAACGAGGTTTTTGCTGATATACAGCTGCATTTACAATGCTCCTTTACGACATAATACACTATGGACAACGATATTTCTTACAGGGGATTCCAACTGAAACAGCTAACGTATATACTTTTTCGGTTTACATCTTGGTTTACATGAGCGGCATAATTCAAGGTAAAATGGGGTCAATGTAAAAACCTGAGGGGTAAATTTATAAATTGTTATCTTTGTCTCCAAATTCATAGCTTATGGAATTAAACGGTTATTGCCTTCTTCTTCCTGAAGGCACTTTAGATTACTTTGATCTTGTTGATGTGAAGGAAAGCGTAAATGAAGTTGTGATCTACCTTGAGGAGAAAAATATCGTTCCTGAGAAGTATACAGATCAGGATACTGAGAGTAAAGGCTTTTATGCTCCTGTTATTGTTCAGGATTTTCCTCTTCGTGGCAAGAAGGTCTTCCTTAATATTCGTCGTCGTCGCTGGCTCTTAAAGAAGCATAATGAGTATATCTCCCGTAACTGGCGTATGGTGGCTGAAGGTACTCGTATGACGCAGGATTTTGCGTCTTTTTTAAAAGAACTGTATTGATAACTATCCGATCAGTTGCAAGCTCTTAGGTGTTTTATATGGAGTTGACGGGGATTTATTGGAGCGTCAATACCGTAACC
>NZ_JBCODG010000103.1:0-11337 GCF_040928965.1 Bacteroides sp. 2201st1_D9_2201SCRN_220225
TTCGAGCTTTGCCTTTTCTACAATTACGTACATATTGATTAAAGTTTAAAGTTGTTACTCAATTATTCATATACCGGACCCGTGGCAATGAATACCGTCTTTCCGTCAATCTGTGAGGAGATAACGGCACCTTCCTCGTCTCCCATCAGGGACTCACCTGTGAGAAGCCCCACTTCCGCCCACACCTGGAAGATATGTCCTGCCGGAAAACCCTTGTCCGCGGGAATAAACTCCAACGTCCGCCCGCCGGTTGCCAGCACCTTCTCCGGCTCGCCCGGCTTCGCACTCTGGCCTTTCCATGTGATGCGGAAAAGGTCATCGTACTCTATACCGTACTCGCGGCGGTTGTCGAAGATGCGTACCTCATAGGCGCTCGGCTGCTTCATATCATCGGAAAGGGTAAAACCTTTTGTCTGGATAATTTCGCAATTTAAGGAAACGGCCATCTCCGTTTTTACCTCAATAACCTTTTCCAGCCGCCCGTCCGTAGGGGCCTGCGGTCTGCTGCCCGCATACTCACAGGCACGGCAACGGAAGCTTGCACCAGTGACATACTTCGCCTGATACATCAGCTTGCGGGTGTACACTCCGTTCACATCATGGCAGACAATACCGGGGTCATCCGGTGTAACCGGGCGGTATGCTCCGTTTTCAAGAATGTCCCAGAAATATGCGGCGTGTTCATCATCCACGGGTTCGGTCCCTGTATAGAGCTGCGGTTCTATCTCCCTGTTCCAATAGCCGGAACGGTCGGCCAGGCGCAGCGGGTCGGTCACCATCACGGAATCCCCCTTCAGACGCAGCGAATACGCCTTGTTGTCATAAAGGTGCGCATAGGACTTCATGCTCCGTTCACAGCGGACCTCGCGGTTCGTACGCGGGTCCGTGAATATCGCGATACCGAAATACTCCACCGGCTTCTCCGGTGGCGTGTTCTTCCGGATGGTAAGCGCATATTTGGGCACACCGCCGCTGCCGTCGGAAATGCTGTAATACTCACCCTCGACGATGCGGTTGGCCGACTTGTCACGGGGCGCACCCTCGAACCACTCCACCCCCGTGAGTTCCATTTCACCGAATACCGTCTTCTCGTCGAATGCCGATACCTTCGGCACGATGACCAGCGGTGTCAGGGTCCGGTCGGGGCTGTATTCCCGCAACTGCTTGTCATAGGTCTGCACGGGACTGCCCGACAATACTATTATCTCTCCCTGGATGGAAAGGGGACTCACATAAATACGCCCCTGCTGTTTGTTACTCTTTATTCCCATAGTTATAATATGTCAAAACCAAATCTCTGTTCTATCTGCTGCATTTCCCCTTCAACCGGAATGAATACCCGGCAAATGAAGGCAACGGACCTGCTTACAAAGCCGAAGTCTGAACCGACCCCGTGCTGGTTCCCGTTGTCGATGTGGATGGCAAGCCTGTTTCCGTCCACATACTCAGGCGTCCAGAGGTTGTCCGCCGGAACATTGCCGCTGTCACGGAACCATTCCACTTCGGTGGCAGCGTCCGCCATTACATCATCCGTTATGTCAATTGTACCATAAAAAACGCGCCCGGACATTACCGTATCCACACCGCCTATGACGAATGCCTCCCCGCCTGAAAGGGAGAGCTGGAGCGAATACCTACTGTCGCCCTCAAGGAGTCCCCATGACGGGGAGTTCCATTTCGGTTCATCCGTTGTCTTATCTGACAGACAGCCCCACTTGCAGCCAAGGTGGTAGACCGTATGCTGTTCCAGCAGGGTATATTCGCTGCCGGAAGGCTTTGCCAGTTCGTGCTGTACAAAGCGATAAGGAGCGCCGCTCTGGGCCGTTTCCAGCGACCAGACACCCCGGTCTACCTTGTTGGGAACGACATCACCGTTGTGGTCGAGTTGGTAGAATTTCTCGGCAATGACCGTCTGTGCCATGACGCCTGTCTCATTCTCGGAAATCGGCAGCTTTTCAAGTGCCTTGGTACGGGGAAATCTGCCGATACTGATTGAGTAGTTGTAGTCCTCCAATATCGGCTTGTGTATATTCGATAAGAATAACATACTTTGTTTTCTTATATCGAATTTAAAATTTCTGGACCGTTCTAAATCTTCAATGTCAGCATTTCCGTAAACAGATACAAGCATTTGAGGCATAGGCTCGTAATTAACGCCTCCCGGAACATCTTCATTTGGATACATTACAACAGTGATCGTGTTCACAGATGTAGCTACATTTGTAATACGAAACCATGAAACTATCGGACTATTACTGTTAACGCACCCCCAGCAGATGTCTCCAATATGAAATAGGTCAATATCATTTGACAGGTTGTAATTAAATTTTAAATTATAACTATTGTCTTCATTTTTATCTACAGCCACCAACATTGCGGATTTTGTAGATGTGATATTGGCTTGTCCCTTACTGTTCCAACTAATACACCCATGTCCTAATGCACCGTCACCATTACTGTTTAAATACCAACTGTAGCCTCTCAGACCTGTTTTCCCAATTGTAATATCTTCTGGACTTGCTGTGGTTCCGGTATCGGAGAATTGACCCATGTATATGGCGTCTTCTTTTATTGTCCAATTTGCTATTTTTCCAGAAGCAGATTCAATTTCTCCTTTAAAATATGCAGACCCATCTTCTAAAAATCGAACATTGTTTTTGGAAAATATTGCCTTACCGCTTTTGTATATCCCCCATAAAACTTCTGCATACTCATTTTGAGCTATTATACTGCCCTCAGCATTAATGGATAGCTTTAAATCTTCAGTACAAATTTTATTAGTATCTATTACCCAGCCTGCAATTTTCCCCTCACGTTCATTAATATGAAATATGTCAATGCCTTCTTTATATCCGTAAACGCCTGCTCCATTGCCATTAGGACCTATATAAACTCCTGTGATATTTGTTAACCCTTCTTCATTTTCTATTTTTTTACCAACAAAGATTTTGGGTGTAATCAATGATTCGCCACCAATCACAGTTTTATTAGAATCCCAATCATCAATCCAACCTGGAGTATTTGCAATGTTACCCCATGATATAGTGACATCATCCCCAAGAACAACATGTCCATCATGATCCCATTCTATATTTTTGTTTGCCAAATACCCAGAGCCATCGTATCCGAGAAAAAACGACTTATTTTTAGTACCAATACCGCCTTTCCCATCAAAATTCAGTTGTAATAATGGATTTTGAATTGTTCCGCCAACCCCTCCTCTATTGAACCATGCGCCATAATCATTGGTTTCTCTCAATACATCGTCTGTTGGTTGGTATTGGGTAGCTGTATTACCTGACTCTAATTGTGGAGCAACAAAATAAATGTACGCACTTGGATCAACTAATTCTGGAAGTAAGGAAATCGTTAAGTCGTCATTCTCTTGTGGGGACTGTAACTCAAAAGAGATTTTGTGTCTTTGCCAATATAAGGTTGCACTTTCTTCTATTTGTATAGTGCCAATAACCTTATTGTTTTGAAGTACTGAGAGCTGTCCACCAGCCTCAGCATATAGCCAAAACGATAAGGTATAAGATTGGCCTATATTTTTCAATAGCCATTTATTGGTCTGTGCCCTCATTGTGGCATTGCCATCAATCTTATACACATTACCTACACCTGTTGGGTTGTCAATATGATCATCCGTGATTACAGGTGTTGTAAACTCCACATTCAATGAGTTAACGAAAGTATTTCTATGTATCTTTCCTGCATAAAAGGTTGCAGCAAATCCGTTTTCATCCCCTGCTGTTAAAGTTCCTGATATATGAGCAGAGCCAGAAGCAAAAAGTTTTTGTATATAACTTCCATAACTATCCAACTGCCCAAAAACAGGGTCTATAATGCCGGTTAGCTTTCCTACACGAGTGTGACAAGCATCATTAAAATTGGTAACACTGGAAAGCAAAATGATATTGAAGTCCGCTATCCATACTTCATCATGTGCTTTCATGGAAGATGTATCCAATTTTAGAGTACGTAAATACCTTCCTGAATAATCAATGGTAACAGCATGTAGTTTGTATTGCCAATCTGTCGTGACTGTATAATCCTCTTCTCCATCAATCCGTGTGCCGTCCTGAAAGCCCAAACTTATCTTGCAGGATAATTCACTGGAAGACTTGATTTTATAAGATATGAGCACTCTATTGGGATTTTTGACGTATTCTTTGAAGTCTTGTTGAATTCCAATAAAGTTTTTATCCTCTGTATCCTGTCGTTTTAAATGGAGCACCCGATAGTTATCCTCTATTGACGGCTGGTAATCAGCATCTACCGCCCCCTTCACTATATACTGAGATTTTGGGTTTGTATAATCTTTTGTAGCTACATTTTCAGGCCAACACAAGCTGGCATTTCTTCCAATGCCATCTATTACATCCATGTATGGCGACTGGTCATCAGAGCCTGTCAAATACATAGCGCCGGAACGGGAAGTGTCAAATAAATTGGTGATGCGTGCAAAATCCAATATCTGCTCCGATTTTGGCACATCTCCTTCGAGCAATGCTCCTATAAAATAATTACGCTCAACAGTTCTGCCGGTTTTAGGATCAAGTACCTCTTCCTTTCCGTAATTTAATACACACATTAAGGAATAAACTAAATTTTTACCGTCAAAATATTGTCTTCTGATTATATCTCCGGTGCGTAATCCTTGAGTTTTTTTTGTGTCGTGTTGAAGAGAAATTTTATATTTTTTGAATGTGTATATTGCCATTTATACTATTTCTTCTACCAAGTCTCCGGAACAAGAGTCACTGACCCACAAAGACCCATTAGTAACAGATTGCTTTTGTACTTCCAATTCATAGAATCTTGCTTTTTTACGAATTGTAAGCCCATCAAATGTCGCTTCTATATTGCCAGTCAATAAATTTTGAATAATCCCCCAACCGCTTCCTGCAAAACCACTGGAGAAAACAACGGAGCCAATATTGTTCACAAAATAGGCATCACCGTAATGCTTAACCCCATTTTCTAAAGCCAGCCAGTAGATTGAATCATTAAAGAATAGTTCATTGTCAAGAAGGCGGGTTTTAGAATTTGCAATTCCTATTGATTTTTCCCCCTCAATGGCTTTATTAAAAACAAAGAAATCAGCATCTGTAGAAAATTTAAGACTGGACGACTTTCGGTTTAACGGTGCGTATAAACTTGATGATTCTATATAGCCGAAAGATGACTCTTTTACTTCTATTGTTGAGGTGACATTGTCTCCAGATCCTTGATTATATTTGAATGGAGCCTCAAGGAATATCGTATCACCATTACTATAAAACCCTGGTCCGTCTTTTGTATTGAATCTTATGTAACGTTTGAAAATCAATCCTGCATCTTCGGAAGATTTCTTATATGTCTCAACCAATACATTTCCTAATCCATGACCGGCTTTAAACGATGCGGGGAAATAAGCAGAACCGAACTTTGAAATCAATTCATATTCACCGTCATCATCGTAAACACTGGTTTGTAGATTTATTTGTTTGGTGCCATCATCCCCAAAATTTAGAATTTTATCATTGGCAGAAAAAGATATGATATTGCTGTTTTTTGCATGAATAACGTAATTTCCATTCAACTGTATCCCTACCCATCCAATTAGGTTCAAATCGCCCCTTAACTGGGCTAATCTTGGAGCTGAAACGGACAATACATCTGTACCTTCAAACCCTAATTTAACACCATACAAAGCAGACACTGAAGATCCAAAAACACCGTCTCCTGATACAGATAAGTTTCCTGCAACTGTTCCGTCTTTCATGGTCCAGCTAACATCTTCTTTGTTAGAGTTGCCGGCATGATAAAAGTCATAATCTTTATACTTAATACCGTTATTGGAAATCTCCAGTTCTTCTAATGTGATGCGCCCACTGCACATGACATTACCGTCCAATAATATATTGCCTGCTTTAATGGACAGTATATAGCTCTCATACTTTAGTATATTCGCATTATTGATATACAGTCCACATGAAGACAAATGCAATTCTCCATCAATAGAGACGATGCTTGTCTTTTTATCTTGGTTAGGCTTAGAAATTTGATAGACATCCAGAATTTTGATGCCATTAAATCCTGCCGCAAAACCATACAAGGCGTTCAATTTCCCCGCCATAGAATCACCGTTGATGGAAACAAAACCGCCTCCACCTTCCCCGCCATCACCGCCTCCCGTCAAACTACCGACAATCGTATTTGCCAATAAATAAGCAGCGTTTTTTCGGGTAATATCTTCATAATCACTTATTTCATCTTTAATTTTCTCTTCATTGACTACATATCCATCAACGTACTCTGGCCCTGTAAAATCAGGGAGTGTTTCGTGAGATGCTTGCTCCATACCTGACACGAAACGATTGTACATTGTTTCCAGTATGCTCCCCTTTTCTATTTGTGATATACCTTCATTTAGTTTTGCCATTATTCTGCGACTTTTACGGTTTTTGATAAAAATCCTGATATGGATGCCTTATATGAATTAACTTTTGCTTGTAGAGACACAAATTTGGCTAAGTTGGCTGGTGGCTGAGGACCCATCATTGTTGGTGTCATCATTTGGGATAATGTTCCTAACCAATCAACCAATAAAGTTGCTAATTGATTTCCTAATACGCCGGGTTCCTTAGCACTTCCACTACCCAAATACACCCCATCCTCTTTTATTACAATTTCCTTGGCATTGTATTTGGCCAAAATCTGTTTGGCATCAAGAAGTATTTGGCTTTTATCATGCTGAGATACAATGTTATCAGCAGTGACTTGAAAAATACTTTTATCTGATTCATTATCCCCCTTAGCTACCTCTGACAATATAGATACAGGGGTGTAAGTGGTGTGCGCATGAACCCCTGTCTTTTCCAGTTCATCTATATCAGGAGAGTCCTCAGAGTCCTCCCATTCCTTGGTTTCTGTGACCCCAATAACAACTTTATTGTGTGCATCTATTTGTACTGTGTCAGCATGAGAATATTGGATAACGTATTCACGCAATGTTGCGGGGTCTGTTGTGATTACTACGTCTGAATAAAGATAAGGGATAATCACCATACCGTTTTCATTGTTTTGGATAGCAGAAAGGTACACCCCTTCATGCAAACCTACCGGCAAGCCATTTTCCAAAGACTGTTGTTCTGAAAGGCTTGATAAATATTCTTGTACATCCACCGTTCCACACAGCGCATCATCAGCGTCAGTATGAACTTTTACAACGTAACCTGATATTTTAGATGTGTTTTTCATTACGTTGGTACGTGGATTAACTAACTTATGAAAAGCTATTTGCCTGATTGCTTCATAGATAGTTTCGTTTGCGCTTAAATCGTTTGTGATGTGTTTCATATAATTATTCTTTTTCGGGTTTTGCTATGCAATACGGCAATTTCAGGGTTTGCCGAAAACCACTCACTCCAAATTTCGTATTCACTTCTTCTACACGATACCAACCGTTTTTCTCAGGTTCTCTGAAATCTAATAACTCAACTTTTGCAGCAGCTTTAATGTTTAGATCTCCGAATATAACCAAGGTTCCATCCACTCCATTTTGGTTATAATTCTCAAAATATTCTTCAGCTTCCTGAACCAATTTGCTTTCTGTAACACCTATTTTTCTGGATATGTAGGGGATAACAGTGTATTTGCTTAAATCAACACGGTCTCTGGACTTGGATTTAGTGACCGCCCCCAACTTCATAGCTTTTGTACTCAGTTTGGTTTCATTGAGAAGTTGAAACTTCTTGTGTTCGGTGTCGCTGCTTCCAGTCCATTCCGGATTTAGCCTTATAGTTATACTATATTTAATCTGCTTTTTTCCTTCCATTCGGAATCCCTCGGCTGAAACAGCCAGATATGCCGGATCTACGTTCATTAGTGTAAGGTTGTCATTTGCCACATGGTAATTGAATTGAATCAATGTTCCCATTGATGGTTCGCTGTCGTTCTCTATAAGCATGTTTTTGTTCTTGGAAAAGGGCATTCCAACCTTTATATATGGCTTGTCGTTATCATAACAGAGAAAACAATACAAACCATATTTTCCCCATTCGGTTAGTACATCTGCTATCGTAAGGTCATCACTTAATTGGATTTTTCCGATGTTTATTTTCTCTTTTAAGGTGTCTGGGTGTAACTCCAATCCTGTGCCTTTCAATAGATCGTACTTTCCTCCAGCCTTTAATAAATCTGAAATGGTAGCATTGTTTATCAGGATGTTTGGGCAAGTCTTCCGTTTAAGGTTACTCGCAACACTTTCACATTTGATTTCTATTGGAGTGGAGACGCCACATTTGACAATATATCCATCAAAATTAGGCGCGTGTCCCAACGCTTCTTTTTCCATTTCTTGCTGGCGGGCTTTTTCATTCGCAAATATTTTTCCTTTGTCCCGGTAATATCCTAAATATATACAGATTCGTTGCCCAACTTTAAAGTCTTTTGGTTGGGCCACTGAATAACCGGGACGCTTTTCGATTATCGCCCCATCGTTCAAACGTTCGGTGTATATAGAAGTAACCCCATCTTCTTCTATTCCATTAGCTGTAACAGTACGTTTTATCACAGTCCCTCTTGGAAATCTTACAGAAGCTGTACCTATAAGTTTTTTATAAGACTCTTCTATTTCTATACTTTGACATTCACGCAATACCAGGCACTTGTTCTCGTCCGGATCGCTAATGTCTATAACCTGTTTATCGGATGGTTCCCAAATTATAATTTTGCATACCAAGATGTCCAATCCGTCTTGGTATGCAATTGCATTAGAACTCTTCATAATTAAATCACATTTGATGTTAATGTTTCTATCATCTGAGCGGCCTGATTGGCGGCAGACGCTTTTACCTGGTCAAGCAATACCTTAGCCCACCCCTTTTTATTCATTTGCGATATTTCAATATTAGTTCCATTGATAGTGTCTTCAACGACTTTCACCGCATCATCAGGTTCAACGGCAACACATGTGAAGCTGTATGGCTGAACATTCTTGAACCCCTTTTTCTGCCCCATATTGAAATCTTTAATCAGAATTTGAGTAACATTAAATTGCTGGAACATCAGGTTAAATACCTGAATAACACCCTTGTGTTGCATTAATGTAATGAATTTGGATACTTCTGCATATGGATATACGTCCGGATAATTACTTGTAATTTCTCCTGTTACAGTGAAACTAACGTCGCCCCCTGAAATCAATTCTTTACGAGAACAATCTCGCCCCTGCACCTTAGTAAGCACGAGATTGTTAGAACTCTGTGCCTGCACAATGGCTCCCAAATCCAAGAACACCAATTCTCCAGGCACTTTTACCTCTGTAGCTGCATTTAGCGAAGAACTGACAGCAGCTTCATTACTTAGCCCCTTTATTTTATCCCAATATGTATTAAAAGCCGTTGATTGTGGCTGGCCGCTCTCGTTTTTAATCCAAAGAAGTAACCCCTCGTTCGCCGGCTTTCCCCGATACTTTAAAGTTACCCCCTGCTTATTAAAGGTGTCTTGATCTGTTTTCTGACCATTCTCTATGATTTTTTGGAGTTCTTTTCCCTGATTATTTTGATAAGACTCAGCAGTTTTTTTTCTGTCCAACTGGCGTATATATTTAGGATAAAGGTCATTGATGGTGGCAAAAGTCATCTGCATCATTGTTCTTTTTGCAGCGTACACAAACACATTACTGTATCCTCTATTGGATATAAACTTCAACTGACCATCTCTTTTTTTATAATTAGCGGCATAAAAAGCTGCATTTATACCTGTATGCGCTAACCCATTGCCGACATTTATTGTTAATTTAGAAAATGAAGAACTGACAAAACTCATATTATGCTATATTTTCATTAAAATCTTGAACTACATCTAATAAAGCTGCGGCCATTTCCCGTTTTATATTTGCCAGTGCCGCAGACTGCCTCTCATCCGTCATATCAATGGTTTGGTGATCAACGCGCATTAAATTCTCAATACGTACTATCATTTGTTTGGGAGCGGCATTGTAATTATTATAATGGCTTTTGTATTTAGATTGGTCCAAACCATTATGAATACTGGAAGCCAAATCTTGGTCTGTTGTCGGATCCAATTGAAAGGCGTCCTTGCCTGATTTGGGAGTATATATTTTCCCGGTTGTATCTACCCATTGAGGGGTAGCGTATGGAGCAACCGACTTTGATACATACTTTACACCACCAAAGATTGCGGTCTCCCCTTCGCCCTTAGGTCCATAAAATCCACCAGCTGGCAGTACATCCCCTTCTTTCAAAAGATTCTGTATAGGCGTTCGGTTTATGAACGGGGCAAACAATGATTTGTGCCCGGAATATAAATCATCATACCAGGAAAGCAATCGGTCAAATGTTTCTGTAATATAATCAACAGCAGCCTGTTCGCTCTCTAAATTATATTTATCTGGATTGTTTACAATATCCTGCACGCGCTTGGTCCAACCTTCGGTTCCGAACAACCCTTCTGTAGGATCAAATAAGGGGCCAAACAATCCTTGTAATATTCTTTGGGTTCTTATAGGGTCTATGGTTTGGCCGGATTCAAAATCCCTAAGAATTGAAGCATAATCGTTCCACGCGCTAATTGTTCCCTGCATAATCTTAATCAGGTGCCGTATATACGCTTGTGAACGGTGCACGTCCCCTTCAGTCATGTCATCGTGGAATGTTTCTGCACTAATCCAATCCCATTTAGGATCCCAACTACCCATTTTAGGAATAAACCTATCTGCGGCATTCCTTAATATATTAGACAAATCCTTGGAATTGCGAGCAGAAGTGGCTGTGTGCAAAAGATATTGGCTCAAATCCAGATTCTCTTTGGAATTATGATCCGCCAATTGAGCCAGCATCATTTGAACAGCTACCTGTTCGCTTATTTCTCCATTACTCGCAAAAACATTTGTATTTGTCCCGCTTAAAGTACGTCCGTGCAATTCATACGCATAATAATTTTCCCCGTTCAATCCTTTTTGGAAAGTCTGCTTCATTCCCAAAGCATTGAACAATGAGCGGAAAGTTTTATCTACGCCTGTCCATTGGTCTGCGGCTTCCAATCGTTGTAACAATTCCGGATCTCTGCCTGCGGCTGTATCAAAGAACTTGGTCTGATCATCCACGCTTTGTTTGGGACCGTTCTTTTCTATCCAATAACGATGCCATAATTCAGTAGACTGGGCAATACGCTCGTTTTGGGTTAACAATTCGTTATTGAATATGCGCATATTACCTATCATTAAAGCATCCGGGTCTGACAGTTTAAGTTTGTCGACATTCAAATTACGATAACTTTGTGCCCATGCTTCATTGGCCTGACGGGCGGCTTCTGTTATTTTATATG
>NZ_JBCODG010000104.1:0-11305 GCF_040928965.1 Bacteroides sp. 2201st1_D9_2201SCRN_220225
CTGCTTACTTTTTGAAAGCGGGTGCAAAGGTAAGAACTTTATTTCATATCTTCCAAATATTTCCGGAAGTTTTTTTTCATTCTGCTTTTTCAAAAGGGAATTTCAGAAAGAAACAAGTCCCAAGCAGAAGAAATATGTAAGAGTTCCTACGCCGTTCCTGTCAGAATGTCAATACATCGCTGCTCCCGTTCTCGAAAGCGGGGGCAAAAGTAGGACTTTATAACATACAAGCCAAATATATAAGGGGATTTTTTCGCGTTTTCCTTAAACATTTTTTATAAAACGCTGATTGACAAATGTGTTGAAGAACATATTTTTTTTAAGGAGGATGAAAAGCCAGACAAAAGGGACACATTATAATATATGCGCATGCGCGCGAAAGAAAACAGCGGAAAGCTGA
Source organism: Bacteroides sp. 2201st1_D9_2201SCRN_220225 (assembly GCF_040928965.1). NCBI lineage: Bacteria > Pseudomonadati > Bacteroidota > Bacteroidia > Bacteroidales > Bacteroidaceae > Bacteroides > Bacteroides sp. 2201st1_D9_2201SCRN_220225. The sequence continues at coordinate 401 of NZ_JBCODG010000104.1, forward strand.
AAGAAAATACGGAGATACGGAAGGGCATTGTATGACACCCGGGTCTTGACATGTTCAACACCCGGGTCTCGGCATGTTCGACATCCGGGTCTCGGCACGTTCGACACCCGGGTGTCAGACACAAGAAAAAGGCTAACGGGACAGAACAGAAAAGTAGAAACTGACAATGTGCAGTAAGCATAGGAAAAGTGAATAACTAACAAAAGACTTAATTTTCAAATCAGAATTTGGTTTTCTTTCTTGCAAGTGCAAGATTTTCTTGATAACTTGCACCATATTTCTTTTAATTTTACGTAATACGTTATTACTTGAAACTCAAATTCTAAGAATAATTTATTGGATAGAGAAAAATGGCCTTTTTCTTTTCGAGTAAAAAAAATGAAACAGTACCTAATTTTACATCTATTTTAGATTATATGAAATACAAAAAGATCATAGAATTGTTGCCAGCTTACACATTATTTATTTTCCTATTAAGTTCAAACAGTGCATGTAGTAATGGGCAAGCAAATAATAAACAGACGGAAGACACTGTAACAGATACTATTACAACTTTCGTATACCCCGAAGTGCCCACAATGTTGAACACTCCCGAATTACGCGCCGACTATCTGGCACGTCACTATTGGGAGCATGTAAACTTTGCCGATACCAACTACATACATCACCCCGAAGTGACGGAGCAGGCTTGGGTGAATTTTATTGATATATTACAACTGGTACCTGCTCAAACAAGGGATATTGCTTTAAAAACTTTATTTACACAAGCTGAAAAAGAGAAAAAGTGCTATACATATCTGACTTCTCTTGCAGACAAGTACCTGTACGATCCCAACTCACCGATGCGTAATGAAGAACTATACATATCTGTTTTAGATGCCATGTTGCAATCTCCTGTTATGGATAATACAGAAAAAATACGTCCCAAAGCCCGGCGGGAACTGGCACAAAAAAATAGAAAAGGAACTAAAGCATTGGACTTTGTCTATACGCTTGCCAATGGCAAACAAGGCAATTTGTATAGCATAAAGGCTCCCTATACCCTATTATTCATCAATAATCCCGGCTGTCATGCCTGCAGCGAAACGATAGAAACATTGAAACAAAGCCCTTCCATCTGCCAAGCTATCATACAGAACCAGATGAAAGTCCTTTCCATTTACCCCGATATTGATTTAGAAGAATGGCGGAGACACCTCTCCGATTTTCCTTCAGAATGGATTAATGCCTACGACAAAGAACAAGCAATCGAACTAAAAAGCCTTTACGACTTAAAAGCTATCCCGACTTTATATCTATTGAATAAAAACAAAACTGTATTGTTGAAAGATGTTACAGCTCAAGAAATAGAGGAATACTTACAGAATATTTCTAAAAACACTCCAGAGTGACAAGCTACATAGTATTGTCATACAAAACGCAACAAAGCATCTTTCATCAGAGAATAGATGCTTTGCTGCGTTTTATGTAATAGAGAGTATATTGTCTAAAACATATACATCATTCTATTATTTTTGCATCTTCGATGTCATCATCACTCTTGCTGCCGGCAACAGGTGCTTTAGGACGAAGACGGGTAAATTTGAACCAGTTTATCAATTCCGAAACCGCGTAGACCAAACTGGTGATTCCGATAATGATAAACGCCGTGGAACGCACGCCCGTAGGATTGAACAGCGCAACCAACCCAGCCAGCAATATAGCCACCGGAACGACGTAGAATCCGCCCGGCACAGGCGTCCATCTGCGGGCAGCCGACAGCGAGGCTATCTGCTGCACACCACCCATCACGAGGATAAAGCCCAGCACGAACGTCAGCAAATCGGCAAAAAAGCCCGGCATAATAACCAGCCATAGTCCAAATAACAGGCTTCCTATCCCCTCGATAGGAAATCGGCGGCGCACTTCTGCATTTTGAGCATAATATCCTATAATACTAATAAGCGAAGGCACAAGGAAAATGACGCCAATCGTTATCACAAAATAATCACCGGCCTGATTGGGAAACATCACCAGCACCAAACCGATTACCAGCGCACACACAGCGCGCAAAAACGAATAACTTAATCCTTTCATGAGTCTTTGATTTTTTGCGAAGATACATTATTTATCCGAACAACCTCGCATGATAATACTGAAAAATCAATTTACATTGAGCCAGGCATTCAAGTCTTCGGCTATAAAAAGCCAATACAATAATAAAACAATGGCAATAATCACACCTATAGTAATCAGATGTTTCCGTTTCATAGTCCGTTCCTTTCTTTTTTATAGTAAATAATAGTATCCGCCATAAACAACAAAACTTTAAGAAAAAAGTTCTCATAAGAAAAAAAAGAAAGATTTGCTTTGATTATTAAAACAATGTGCTTATATTTGCCTCGGTCAAAAATAAAAAAGATAATGAAAACAATGTTCGTAAATACATATTGGTGGTGGCATCCGTTACAACTCCGGCAGTCGTAAGGGAGCAGTGCTCGTATGTATATATGTACAATATAGATATAAAAAGAGCCCTGTCGCACCAAGCGACGGGGCTCTTTTATTTAAACGATGTATATAGCTAACAGTTCGCAACCGGTAACTGGCAGCCAACAATTAAATAATAAAACAATATATGGTTAGTTTCTTAGTTGACAAAGAAGGTTATTACGGAGAATTCGGCGGAGCATACGTTCCCGAAATACTCCACAGGTGTGTAGAGGAATTGCAGAAAACCTATCTCGCAGTCCTGCAAAGTAAAGATTTCAAGCAGGAATACGACCGGTTGCTGCGCGACTACGTAGGACGTCCCTCACCGCTCTACCAGGCACAGCGTCTGTCGGAAAAGTACGGTTGCCGGATTTACCTGAAACGGGAAGACCTGAATCATACCGGCGCACACAAAATCAACAATACCATCGGGCAGATTCTGCTGGCACGCCGTATGGGCAAACGCCGCATCATAGCCGAAACAGGTGCCGGACAGCACGGCGTTGCCACAGCCACCGTATGTGCATTGATGAATATGGAGTGCATTGTATATATGGGCAAGACCGATGTGGAACGCCAGCACGTCAACGTAGAGAAGATGAAGATGCTGGGTGCAACCGTAGTACCCGTGACCAGCGGAAACATGACCTTAAAGGATGCCACCAACGAAGCCATACGCGACTGGTGCTGCCACCCCGCCGACACCTACTACGTCATCGGCTCCACCGTAGGTCCGCACCCCTACCCCGATATGGTGGCACGCCTGCAATCGGTTATCAGTGAGGAAATCAAAAAACAGCTCATGGAAAAAGAAGGACGCGAGTCTCCGGACTATCTCATAGCCTGCATAGGCGGTGGAAGCAATGCTGCCGGAACCATTTACCACTATGTGGACGACCGCCAGGTACAGATTGTCCTTGCCGAAGCCGGAGGCAAAGGGATAGAAACAGGAATGACTGCCGCTACCATTGCCTTAGGCAAATTGGGCATTATCCATGGAGCACGCACCTACGTTATCCAAAACGAGGATGGGCAGATTGAAGAGCCTTACTCCATCTCCGCCGGACTGGATTATCCGGGCATCGGCCCCATGCATGCCAACCTTGCCGCACAAAAGCGCGCCATCGTTCTCTCCGTAAATGACGACGAGGCCATCCGCGCCGCCTACGAACTGACTAAGCTCGAAGGCATCATCCCCGCATTGGAAAGCGCCCACGCCCTCGGTGCATTGAAGAAGCTGAACTTCAAAACCGATGATGTGGTGGTACTGACCGTTTCGGGACGGGGGGATAAGGATGTAGAAACGTATTTGATGTATAAAGAATAAAATACAAAATATGAAGTATGATTATCAGACAGTGAGCCGCACGATGCTCGGCGACTTACATACACCCGTAAGCACGTATCTGAAGGTGCGCGACATTTTTCCTCAAAGTGCACTCATGGAGAGTTCCGACTATCATGGCAGTGAAAACAACCGCTCATTCATCGGACTTTGTCCGGTAGCAAGCGTCAGTATAGACCACGCTGTTGCCGTGTTCTGTCTGCCCGACGGCACACGTGAGGAACATCCCGTTACAGAAGAATACCATGCGGAAAATGCGTTACGCGATTTCCTCAACCGCTTTCACGTGGAAGGAGAATACAGCGACTATTGCGGTCTGTACGGTTACACATCTTTCAATGCTGTACGCTATTTTGAGAACATCGCCGTAAAAGACAGTCGCGAAGCCACCAACGATGCACCGGATATACTATACATATTATATAAGTATCTTATCGTCTTTAATGACTTCAAAAATGAAATGCTGTTACTGGAGATGCTTGCTCCCGATGAGAAGAGCGAACTGGACAAGGTGCAGAAAGCCATTCACAACCGCAACTACACAGCCTATGACTTCCGTGCTGTTGGCGAAACCACTTCTTCACTGACCGATGAGGAACACAAAGCCAATATCCGCCGAGGAATAGCCCACTGCATGCGGGGAGATGTTTTCCAAATAGTCCTCTCCCGCCGTTTCGAACAACGTTTCGTAGGCGACGACTTCAAGCTTTACCGTGCTTTGCGCAGCATCAACCCATCTCCATATCTGTTTTACTTTGATTTCGGCGGTTTCCGTATCTTCGGCTCTTCTCCCGAAACGCACTGCCGCATTGAAGGCCGCCATGCCTATATAGATCCCATCGCCGGCACTGCCAAGCGTACCGGAAATCCGGAACAGGATGCTGCAAATGCCCGGTACCTGCACGACGACCCCAAAGAAAATGCAGAGCATGTGATGCTGGTAGACCTTGCCCGCAACGACCTCAGCCGCAACTGCCATGACGTAAAAGTGGACTTTTACAAAGAGATGCAATATTACAGTCACGTCATTCACCTCGTGAGCCGTGTCAGCGGTACGCTGAACAGTGATACAGACTCTATCAGGACATTTATCGATACCTTCCCGGCCGGAACCTTGAGCGGCGCACCGAAAGTTCGCGCCATGCAGCTTATCAGCGAACTGGAGCCGCATAACCGTGGCGCATACGGCGGCTGTATCGGATTCATCGGCTTGAACGGCAGCCTGAACCAGGCTATCACCATCCGTACATTCGTCAGCCGCAACGGGATGTTATGGTTTCAGGCAGGCGGCGGCATCGTAGCCAAAAGTAATGCCGAATACGAGCTGCAAGAGGTGAACAACAAACTGGGAGCATTGAAGAAGGCAATTGCCATGGCGGAGAATTCCCTGTAAAACAGAAAATCGGCCAATTGTATAAATCAACAAGAGTATCAAAAGTAAATTAATCAAACAGTTAATAACAATGGTAGTAATCATAGACAATTATGACTCCTTCACCTATAACCTTGCGCACTTGGTGAAAGAACTCGGCGTAGCGGTAGATGTACTGCGCAATGACCAATTCAGCATAGAAGAATTGGAACAATACGATAAAATCATCCTTTCACCCGGTCCCGGTGTACCCGAAGAAGCAGGATTACTGCTGGATGTAATACGCACCTACGCAGGCAAGAAACCAATACTGGGCGTATGCCTGGGAGAACAAGCCATCGGACAGGCATTCGGTGGGAAATTAGTCAACCTCAGCACAGTGTTTCATGGTGTACAGACCATGATACGGCTGACAGAACCGGATTACATTTTCCGGGGATTACCCGCAGAAATAGCCGTAGGACGCTATCACTCCTGGGTAGTAGATACTGAAAAACTGCCCGAAACGCTTGCCGTTACAGCTGTCAGTCCCGAAGGGCAGATTATGGCACTGAAACATCGGGAATATGATGTCCGAGGCATCCAGTTTCATCCGGAATCCGTACTTACCCCGGACGGGAAGCAGATTATGAAGAACTGGCTGGAAGAATAACCTATTTTTAAACCACAAACTTAATCAGATGAAAACAATATTAACCCGGCTCTTCAATCATGAAGAACTCACTGCAGAAGAAAGCAAACAAATCCTGCTCAATATCAGCCGGGAGATGTATTCCGAAGCACAGATAGCCGCACTGCTCACAGTCTTTCAGATGCGCAGCATCACAGTAGACGAGCTGGCAGGCTTTCGCGAAGCACTTATGGAGACACGCCTCCCGATAGACTTTGCGCCTTACCGCCCCATTGATATCGTAGGTACAGGCGGTGACGGGAAGAACACCTTCAACATCTCCACCTGCGCCAGTTTTGTTGTGGCAGGAGCAGGTTATAAAGTAGCCAAACATGGCAACTACGGTGCTACTTCCGTCAGTGGAGCAAGCAACGTAATAGAACAGCATGGCGTGCGCTTCACCAACAATCCCGACATATTGAAGCGAAGCATGGAAGAGTGTAACATAGCCTACCTGCACGCCCAACTGTTCAATCCAGCCATGAAATTCGTAGGTCCTGTCCGCAAAGCCTTGGGAGTACGCACACTGTTCAACTTGCTGGGACCGCTGGTAAACCCGTGTCAGCCCGCCTATCAGCTATTAGGCGTAGCCGACCTCGCGCAAATGCGTCTCTATACGAACGTTTTCTACAGACTCGGCATCGACTTTGCCGTAGTCAATAGTCTGGACAATTACGATGAAATCTCACTGACCGATGAATTCAAAGTGATGACACGTCATTATGAACGCATCTATCGGCCACAAGCTCTCGGTTTCAGCGCAGTACGTCCCGAAGAACTTTCCGGCGGAGCCTGCAAGGAAGATGCGGCACGTATCTTCGACAATATCCTGAACAACCGCGCAGAAGCCGCCCAGACTCAATGTGTCATTGTCAATGCCGCCTTCGCCATTCAGGTCATGGAATCGGAAAAGGAGATTGAAGAGTGTATTGCCATAGCCCGCGAATCGCTGGAAAGCGGACGGGCACTGAAAACATTGAAAAAGTTTATAGAAATTAACCAGTAAGGGATGAAGTGCGAAAAGGTATCTATAGCCGCATATCCCGTAACTCTTCACTAAAACAGCCATGAAAGATATTTTATCGGAAATCATCGCTCATAAACGAATTGAAATAGAACTGCAAAAGCGAGCCGTCTCCCTCGAAAGGCTACAGGAAGAGGTTGCCGCCATGATGCAGAAAAATGCTACTGCCGGAACTTCTGTAACCATACCTGTCCGCAGCATGAAACAGGCACTTGCTTCCTCACCCACGGGAATCATTGCCGAATTCAAACGCCGTTCTCCTTCGAAAGGATGGATACATGAGGCTGCCCGTGCCGAAGAAATACCCACTGCATACGAAACAGCCGGTGCTTCCGCAGTCTCTATCCTTACGGACGAAAAATTCTTTGGCGGTTCGCTGCAAGATATACGCATGGCACGCCCACTGGTCGGCATTCCTATCTTGCGAAAGGATTTCATCATCGATGAATACCAACTGCTCCAAGCACGTAACATAGGGGCTGATGCAGTATTGCTTATCGCCGCTTGCCTGACACAAGAAGAATGTGCCACCCTTACCGCCCGGGCACATGCCCTGGGATTGGAAGTGCTACTCGAAATCCACACTTTCTCCGAACTCGCTTATGTAAACGCGGATGTGGACATGGTAGGCGTCAACAACCGTAATCTCGGCACATTCGTCACCGATGTGAAAAACTCTTTCCATATAGCCGAAAAACTCCGGCAGATACCGGCCACAGCTCAGGATTCTTCCGACAGCCAAAGCCTGCCGCTACTTGTTTCGGAAAGCGGAATTTCACATCCCGAAACCATTTGCCGGCTGCGCGCTGCAGGTTTCCGCGGCTTCCTCATCGGAGAAACCTTTATGAAAACCCGCCGGCCGGGAGATGCATTAAAAGATTTCATTTCTCCACTCCGTTCCTGAAAATGAAGTATTAATTACATAAATCATTAAAAAAATGGCTCCTCTTATCATCAAAGTATGTGGCATGACCGAAGCGGAAAACATCCGCAATGTAGAACAACTGGATGTAGATATGATAGGCTTTATCTTCTATCCCAAGTCTCCCCGTTGCCTGTGCGAGATACCGGCATATCTTCCGGTTCGTGCAAAGCGCGTGGGAGTCTTCGTCAATGAAAGTAAGGAAACTATCCTGATGTATGCCGACCGTTTTGCGCTGGACTACATCCAGCTTCATGGCAGCGAATCGCCCGGATATTGCCGTTCCTTACGCGGCAGCGGTCTGCACCTTATCAAGGCATTTTCCATTTCACAGTCAAAAGACCTGGCAACCGTTTCCGCTTACAAAGGATTATGTGATTATTACCTCTTTGATGCCAAGACATCACTGTATGGCGGCTCCGGTAACCAGTTCGACTGGAACCTGCTACACCGTTACAGCGGAATGACGCCTTTTCTGCTCAGCGGCGGAATCAACCCTTACAGCATTAAAGCAATCAGGGAGTTTCATCACCCCAAATTAGCCGGTATCGACATCAACAGCCGCTTTGAAACGGCTCCGGGACAAAAAGATGTGGAACGCATCGGAAAATTCCTCCAGGCAATAAGAACCGGTGAAACTGCCGGCTGACGACACAACCGCGGACCAGCAGACAACGTAACCTTCAATAATAAATCTGTAATAACAAACTCATTATGAATCGTATCAACCAACTCTTCCAAGACAATCCCCAAGACCTGCTGTCTATCTATTTTTGTGCCGGCCACCCCACACTCGACGGTACAGCCGATGTAATCCGTATACTCGAAAAGAACGGAGTGAACATGATAGAAATCGGTATCCCCTTCAGCGACCCGATGGCAGACGGCATCGTCATTCAAGATGCCGCCACCCGCGCCCTGCGCAACGGAATGTCTCTCCGCATCCTCTTTGAGCAGTTGCAGGACATCCGCCGGGATGTCCGTATCCCGCTGATATTAATGGGCTATCTCAACCCGATTATGCAGTTCGGCTTTGAGGCTTTCTGCCGGAAATGTACGGAATGCGGCATCGATGGCGTAATCATCCCCGACCTGCCTTTCAGGGAATACGAAGAAAATTATAAGGCCGTCGCACAGAAATACGACATACGGGTCATCATGCTCATCACCCCCGAAACCAGCGAAAAACGCATCCGCGAAATAGATGCCCATACCGACGGATTCATCTATATGGTATCATCAGCAGCCACCACCGGCGCGCAGAAAGATTTCGACACCCGGAAACAAGTCTATTTCAAGAAGATTCAAGATATGAACCTGCGCAATCCACGCATGGTAGGTTTCGGCATCAGTAACCGGCAGACGTTCGATACAACCTGCTCCCATGCGTCCGGAGCCATTATCGGAAGCCGCTTCGTTACCCTGCTCGACGAATACAAAGGAAACGCACAAAAAGCCATCTCACATCTGAAAGAAGATTTGGGTAAAAGCGGTAAAGCGGTAGGACAGTAAGACAACTTAAATTCCATTTTTTTTACGTATCTCTGTGAATAATACAAAGATAAGCTACATTTCAGCATAAAAAATGGACAAGTTCATTTTATTCTGTTATCGGTTTACATTATCTTTGTGCCCGAAAAAAAGAAAAAAGAGATATTTATGAAAGCAGATTATCCTTCCGTTCTCTTGATTTACACGGGCGGAACTATCGGAATGATAGAAAATCCGGAAACAGGTGCACTGGAAAATTTCAATTTCGCCCACCTGCTCAAGCATGTTCCCGAATTGAAGCGCTTCAACTATCACATCTCGTCCTATCAGTTCGATCCGCCTATCGACTCCTCTGACATGGAACCTTCCCTATGGGCCAAAATTGTCGCGATTATAAATGACAACTACGAAAACTTCGACGGCTTTGTCATCCTGCACGGAACCGACACTATGGCATATACGGCATCGGCACTCAGCTTCATGCTCGAAAACCTTGCAAAGCCGGTTATCCTTACCGGTTCGCAGCTACCCATCGGGACATTGCGCACGGACGGAAAAGAAAATCTGATTACTTCCATCGAAATAGCTGCCGCCAAACGTCCGGACGGCACAGCCCTTGTCCCCGAAGTGTGCATCTTCTTTGAAAATGAACTGATGCGCGGCAACCGGACTACCAAAATCAATGCCGAAAATTTCAACGCTTTCCGCTCTTTCAATTACCCCGCTCTGGCAAAAGCAGGAATCCATATCCGTTACAACGAACACATCATCCGTCGCCCCGACCCTGCACGACCGATGAAGCCGCATTATCTTTTCGACACCAATGTCGTAGTCCTCACCTTGTTTCCGGGTATTCAAGAAAGCATCATCGATTCTGTACTTCACGTTCCGGGATTGAAAGCAGTGGTTCTCAAGACATTCGGTTCCGGCAATGCACCGCAAAAGGACTGGTTCATCCGGCAACTGAAGGACGCAACAGAACGAGGCATCGTCATTGTCAACATTACCCAATGCCAAAGCGGCGGTGTTGAGATGGGACGCTACGAAACCGGACTGCATCTGCTCGAAGCCGGCGTTATCAGCGGCTACGACAGTACGCCCGAATGCGCTGTTACCAAACTCATGTTCCTGCTCGGGCACGGACTTAGCCAGGCGGAAATCCGTCGCCGGATGAATTCGGATTTGGCAGGGGAAATTACCAAAGAGTAATTTCCTCTTTTTTTCCTCTTTACTCCCTTTCAGACTTCTCCTTTTTATTCGCTCTAGACAATATTTACAAGTTTTCAAAACGGGTAAATGGTCGGATTTAGCAAAATATTCGCCTTGTTTTATCAAAAAAATACAATACCTGCAAGTAACAATCCGAATATTATGGCTATCTTTGCAGCATATTCAATTAAAAGTTGATTATTTTATTCAATAAGCAAACAAAACATAAAAACATTATAAATCAGCCTATGGAATTATTCTACCGTTTTTCAGTTGTTAGAGACTGAAATATAGCCAACCTATATGGCAACCCGAAAAACGTGAAGAAATACACCAGAAAACATATTCTCACGTTTTTTCTCATTTTGCGTTAAAGCAGGTTAGCAAATATTCATTGTCG
>NZ_JBCODG010000105.1:0-10963 GCF_040928965.1 Bacteroides sp. 2201st1_D9_2201SCRN_220225
CTACGCCGTTCCTGTCAGAATGTCAAAACATCGCTGCTCCCGTTCTCGAAAGCGGGTGCAAAAGTAGGACTTTATAATATACGCGCCAAATATATAAGGGGATTTTTTTCGAGTTTCTCTTGAACATTTTTATAAGACGCTGATTGACAAATGTGTTGAAGAACATATTTTTTAAGGAGGATGGAAAGTCTGGCAAAAGGGATACATTATAATATATGCGCATGCGCGCGGAAAGAAACAACGGAAGGTGGAAAGAAAACACGGAGATACGGAAGGGCATTGCATGACACCCGGGTCTTGACATGTTCGACACCCGGGTCTCGGCATGTTCGACATCCGGGTCTCGGTATGCACGACACCCGGGTGTCGGACACAAGAAAAAGGCTAACGGGACTAACGGCACAGGAAGAAAACAATACGGACACATACAAGGAAAAGAAATACAAACAGAAAAAGTGAATACTATACTTAAGAATATTTCTGTTCATTGTTTTTGTACTGCAAACCAATCATCCTTTTTCTGAACAGCATATTACACTTTCTTCCAACGATTGTTTGCGTGTATTCCCATTGACAAAAAATTCCGCCTTACACCCCCTTTTTTCTTTTCACACTTTTTAATCTACGTGTTACTAACCTTACAGACCACCTGTTGTATTACATTTTCAGCTTCCTTGGATTCTTTTTGTACAATGAAACCGAGCTATAAGTTACCTGAATAAAGGAAAACTATTTATTATTTTAGATAAGAATATACTGACAGAATTACTTTATGCTCTTTCAACTTGATAATGTGGCAGAAACCAATATTGAAATAATTCAATACACTCCTAAAGTCACTAACAAAACTTTATCTGTCACTATATACCTTGCTTTATAACCGGAAGCCCAAATCCGCCCTGACTTAAAGACAAGGCTTTCGGCTGCCCTTTCTGTGCATTCCTATAAACGGCACGAGAAACATGCAATGTTTTTACCGTACCATTATCAAAAGCGACTTCGAGATAATATTCATAGCGCATACCATCGGATACATAACGATGCTTTCCTACCTTGCGCCGTTTTTCATGTTGCTCCATACGTTTATCGAGTACGGTTACAGTTACCTCATACTCGTCAGCGTCCGCCAACAAATTGTTGCCTGAAAGAAACAATACATAACAGAAAGAACCCACGCATACCAAATGACACAGTACATTCACAATCCTGTTCTCTACGGTCGTCAGCCATATCCACTTCCGATAGAGAGGAAGAGTCAACATACCTGCCGCCAATGCTACGCCAACAGGTATCCACCAGGCTGCCAATGTTTTCTCAGAAATCACATATCCCATAGTGCCCGAGAACAATACGGCCAAGACCACAAAAATGCGTAATATTTTAATAAACAGAATCCCCATCGCTTTAATTTGTATTTTCCTGCAAATATAAAAATAAAAGTGACATTGCAAATTCTCACACACAGCATTCCGCATGAACTAACTTACCTAACAGAGCGTTATAACTGTACAAACTTAAAGAAACGACCATTATGGAAAAGAACTTGATTCATAGTAATGAATTGCATTTCATTGATAAGAAACGCATTCATCGGGCGGTAGAGCAGTTGGTTGAGTCATTGGAACTGGCAGCAGGTTCCACAACGGGATTTAATCTGTATGCAGTAGTAGAGAGTTATTTCACTGACTTGAACAAACGAAAGGAAATAAACCGTTTGCTTAATCTTGAGCAAAATATTTGTGAAGAAGTAGAAGAAGAACTCGGAGTGTACGAAATGTAAAACAATGTATACATATCAGTGAGGCTATATCCAAACTAAAATTCGCCTATTATTTGTTTCTTTCCGAGCACGGGATTACACGGAAAACACAGATTTTTCTTCATTCTTTTTCCGTGAAATCCGTGTAATTCCGTGCCTAAAAGAAATCATCAGATGTATTTTGACCTCAATATTCTTTCAACATTCGACTTTCCTATCAATCCTTTGCCTGATGCACTGTCAGTTGCGGGAACGGGAAACCGATTCCTTCTTCGTTGAATACAGTATAAATAGTCTTGTTCATATCAAAATAAACTCCCCAATAATCGCTGCTCTTCACCCAAACACGGATAACAATATTTACACTGCTGGCATCCAAAGCATGAAGGGCGACAAAAGGCGCCGGAGCATTCAGAATACGACTGTCGGCAGCAAGTATACGGCGTACGGTACTTTCCACCTTATCGTAATTCTCGCCATATTCCACTCCAATAACCCAGTCTACGCGACGGGTATCCTCACGACTGTAATTAGTCACAGTACCGCTACTCAAAGCACCGTTAGGAATATAAATCACCTTATTATCGGCCGTAGTAAGAATTGTATGGAATATCTGAATCTCGCGCACCGTACCGGACACACCCTGGCTTTCAATCCAATCACCTACCTTAAACGGGCGAAACAGCAAGACGATAAGTCCGCCGGCAAAATTCTGCAAATTTCCGGATAACGCCATACCCACCGCTACACCGGCAGATGCCAACAAAGCTGCAAATGAAGTTGTTTCAACTCCCAACTTGCCGATAACGGCAATAATTAACAGAATTGTCAGTAGAATATTCACCAGACTCTTGACGAAACTTTGGATACCCGCATCAATGTGCCGCTTCATCAGTAGTTTAGACACAAGTTTTTTAATGAAAGAAATAAGGAAACGCCCAACCACAAAGATTATAACTGCCCCTATAATACGACCGCCGGCTCCTACCCCCCAATCAATCAGTTGCTGCATAAAAATCTGAAGCTTGCTGAATCCCTCTTCAGAAGCCTGGGCGACAAACGCCGCCATTAATAAAGATGATAACATAATGATTATAGTTTAATGGATTAATGAATACAAAATTAACAAATAAATCCATTTTTCGTTCACATTATTTGTACCTTTCGACCAAAAGAAATACTTTTGCCTCTGATTTCAATTAAGGGGTGCCCTAATATTACGGGCTGAGATCATACCCATTGACCTGATTCGGGTAGTGCCGACGTAGGGAAAAGAAGAAAAGTTCCCCTTTTCTGTAGTAATCTTTAATAGTTCAAATTGCAAATGAAAAAGTATGCAATGACAGCATGCCTGTTTATGGCAGCGCTGAATGTCTGCGCACAGACAAAGGAAAAAGACAGTTTGCGGGTAATAGACTTACAAGAAGTAGAGATTATCTCTACACGCGCCACAGGAACCACTCCGGTGGCATTTACCAACATCAACAAAGAACAGCTTAAAAAACAGAACTTCGGACAAGACTTGCCGTATCTGTTGAGTATGACCCCCTCTGCCATCACTACCAGTGATGCCGGAGCGGGTATCGGGTATACCACATTGAGAGTACGCGGTACGGACGGAACACGCATCAACGTCACCGCCAACGGTATTCCTATCAATGATGCCGAAAGTCACAATGTATTTTGGGTAAACCTGCCGGATTTCGCATCGTCCGTCAAAGACATGCAAATCCAGCGTGGCGCAGGAACTTCCACCAACGGTGCAGGAGCTTTCGGAGCCAGTATCAACATGCAGACCGGAGACTTCTCACTGAAACCGTATGCCGAGCTGAACGGTTCGTACGGGTCGTTCAATACACACAAAGAAACGGTAAAAGCAGGAACAGGACTTATCAACGACCATTGGTCTTTCGACGCCCGCCTATCCAATATCAGTTCGGACGGATACATCGACCGCGCATCGGTCGGACTGAATTCTTACTACCTGCAGGGCGGATATTACAGCGACAACACTTCTATCAAGTTAATAACATTTGGCGGCAAAGAGCGTACCTACCATGCCTGGAATTATGCCAGTAAAGAAGAAATGGAGAAATACGGCCGCCGTTATAACTCTTGCGGATATATGTACACCGACGACAACGGCACCGACCATTTCTATGAAGACCAAACGGACAACTACGTACAAAAGAACTACCAATTGCTTTTCAACCACAACTTCACTTCCGCCTGGAATGTAAACGTAGGTTTGCACTACACCAAAGGAGATGGCTACTATCAAGAATACAAAGGCGGACGCAAACTGGTGGAATATGGCCTGTTGCCATACGAACATGACGGTGAAACCGTAAGCAAAAGCGACCTTATCCGTAAAAAAGCGATGGACAACTGGTTCGGCGGCGGCATCTTCTCCGTAAATTATAAGGGCAACCGCCTTCATACATCCCTCGGCGGCGGACTGAACCGCTATGACGGCGACCACTTCGGCAAAGTGTTGTGGGTGAAAAACTACATCGGCAACCTCGACCCAGACAAAGACTACTACCGCAACAATGCCACAAAGAACGACGGTAACCTCTATCTGAAAGCCAACTATGAGTTATGCAACGGGGTCAATGCCTATGCAGATTTGCAATACCGCCACATCTCTTATAAAATGTACGGACAGAACGACAAGTGGAACAGCGTTACCAATGACGGTCTGCAACAACTTGCCATTCACGAGAAGTTCGACTTCTTCAACCCCAAAGCCGGGCTGTCATGGCAAATCAACCGCAACAACCGGATATACGGTTCTTTCAGCGTAGCCCACAAAGAACCGACACGCAACAACTATACGGACGGCAAGTTTACCGAACACCCCAAAGCAGAGCGTCTGTTCGACTACGAGCTGGGATACACCTTTGCCAATTCCTGGCTGACTTTCGGCGCCAATCTATACTACATGGACTACAAAGACCAGCTGGTGCTGACCGGCGAACTGAACGAAATCGGTGAAGCCGTAGCCGCCAACGTACCCGACAGCTACCGTATGGGTATCGAACTAATGGCAGGTTTAAAGCTGCCTTGCGGTTTCCAATGGGACATCAACGCCACGCTAAGCCGCAACCGTGTAGAAAACTTTACCGAAACACTTTATGAAAACGAAGACCCGACCGGCGACACATGGAGCACTTATCTGGGCGATACCCACATTGCTTTCTCTCCCGACTTTCTGCTGAACAACCGTTTCGGATATATCTACAAGAGCTTTGAAGCATCTTTACAATCGCAATACGTCAGCAAACAGTACATGAGCAACCTGAATTGCAAAGACCATATTCTGGATGCCTATTTCGTCAGCAACCTGAACCTATCGTACACATTCACGTTGCCCAAAACAAAATCGATAACTGTAGGCTGTACCATCTACAATCTCTTCAACGAAGAGTATGAGAACAATGGCTACGCAGGCAGCGGCTTCTATTATGAGAACGGACAGAAAGTGCGCTACAATTATGCCGGATATGCCGCACAGGCCGGCACTAATGTATTAGGACATATCTCCTTGAGTTTCTAAATTTGATTATGGAGCAGACACTCGAAATTATCGGAACACTTGTCGGGCTTCTCTACCTCTGGCTGGAGTATCGGGCAAGTATATATCTTTGGATAGCAGGCATCATAATGCCTGCTATCTATATCTTCGTGTACTACAATGCGGGGCTGTATGCAGACTTCGGTATCAACATCTACTACCTCGGAGCTGCCATATATGGGTGGATGATGTGGAAATACGGAGCATTCTTACGCCGGACAATCCTGAAAAGGAAAATCCCGGATATGGAAAACCAACAACAGGAGCTTCCCATAACCTGCATGCCGTCAAGGTATCTGTTGCCGCTTATTGCGGTATTTGCCGTTACGCTTGCCGGCATTGCCTGGGTGCTTATCAACTTTACAGACAGCAATGTCCCTTGGCTGGACTCCTTCACTACCGCGCTCAGCATTGTCGGCATGTGGATGCTGGCACGTAAATATGTAGAACAATGGTGGGCCTGGATTGGCGTAGATGCTGTGAGTACAGGATTGTACATCTATAAAGGACTCGATTTTACCGCTGCATTGTACGGCCTTTACACAATAATCGCTATCTTTGGCTATTTCAAATGGAAGAAGCTGATGAAAAAAGAGGCTGATTTATGATTTATAAATTCCGATTTAGCAAGTATCAACTATGAAAGTGGAAGCTGTGGTTTTAGCAAACGGGGAATATCCTACCGCTCCCCTGCCTTTGCAGATATTGGCAGATGCGCCTTACGTAGTCTGTTGCGACGGCGGTGCAGACGAATACATCCGGAACGGACATACCCCCAATCTTATTATAGGTGACGGCGACTCCATCAGTGAGGAGAACCGCAAGAAGTACGGGCATCTGCTTCACCGCATTGCCGAACAAGAAACGAACGACCAGACCAAAGCCGTCAACTACCTGTTATCGCAAGGCAAACGCCGGATAGCTATCGTAGGCGCCACCGGCAAACGCGAAGACCATACGTTGGGAAACATCAGCCTGCTTATGGACTATATGCGTGCAGGAGCCGATGTACGGACTTATACAGATCACGGCATCTTCATCCCTTGCCGGAACACATGTACTTTTACCTGCCAACCGGGACAGCAAGTATCCATCATCAACTTCAATGCCCGTAAATTGCATGGGCTCGGCTTGGTATACCCTCTCAGCGACTTCACCAACTGGTGGCAGGGCACTCTCAACGAATGCATCGGAACAGAGTTTACGATTGAGGCGGAAGGGGAGTATCTGGTTTTTTTGAATTTCCCTCAGCCACTTCCACAAAGTACACGCTGATACAAATCATAGCAATGGCAACGGCCTGTGTCCAACTGAACCGGTCCTGTCCCAAAGAAAGCGAGACAACCGTGGTCACTACCAATATCAGATAGCTGTAAATAGCGACAACGGTAGTCTTCAGGTACTTCAACCCGACAGGAACCAGGAAGTAACTGAGATAAGTAGGGAAAATAAGGATAAATGCAAGTACAGCCCACGCCGTCCAATGCCACTCGCCCTTCCAGGCTTCTGCAAACATCGGTGCATCCCACCCTGCAACGGACGAAACGATTATGCCGGAAACAGCAGCTCCGCCAAATATATATTTCATCATTGTCACTACTCCTACCTTCTCCAGCAGTTTCTTGCTTACAATCAGATAAACGGCAAATACAAACGAACTGATCATACAAAGCAAATTGCCGGTAAAGGCATCGCGTGCCAAATCATCGCTTCCCTGCGTCAAGATACACAACATCGCACCGCCAAACCCCAAAGCTATACCGATAATCTTCATTACCGTAGCTTTCTCGTGCAGAAAGAAAACGGAAATGAGAAATACCCATATAGGCTGCATCGAATTGAATATGGCGCTCGAAACCGGAGTGGTTTTGCTGATGCCCAGCAGATAGCAGAACATAAATCCATAAAGCCCGAACGCCCCGAGGCAAAACAGCATGATGCGTTGCTTCCTGGTAACCGCCGCTTCTTTTATAAAACAACCCGTCAACCAAAAAGCCACTGCCGCAAACACGCACCGTATGGTAACACCCGTTAAAGCTCCCAACCACAAAGGCAATAAATACTTCAATCCGTTCATGTTCAGACCCGCCATGACACGGGACGCAACCATACTGAGATTGGCTTCCAGCTTTTTATCTTTCATGAGACTATCTACATTGAGTTCGAGGTAGTGAGAACGCATAGCACCGGGAAATGTTCGGAAACATACGGAACGTTATCCTAAACAATTCGCAACTTTGCAATGTTTTTAGGGAAACAGGAGACTGAAAAATGAAAGAAACAGAACCCAAACAGGCATCAAACCCCACCAAACAAGTGCTCGTATTCTCCACCCGCCTACGCCAGGATATCCAAACCGCTTGCCGGCAACTGGAAAACGGAGAAGGGCAAGAAGATGTTACAATCAATAAGGAAGTAAAGTCATGGTTAAACAAATAAATTGGTCGCCACTTGCCAAGGGGGAACTGAGGAGCCTGCTGTTATCCTCAGTGCAGAGGTTTGGAAACAAAGAACAGGGAAAGATTATATACTCACTCTTCCAGAATGCACTTCATCGCATTACTCTAAATCCTTTCATCGGACAAGCCACGGAAGTGGATAACATACGATATATCACTCCTTGTCCCGACTATACGCTATTCTACCGCCACAGCCTTCTAAAAATAGAAATACTCGTGCTTTGGGATAATAGCCATAAAGCCGGAAAGATAAAAAGCATTCCCACAGGAAAACAAGAAGAGGCGTCAAAACTCCTTTGATATTTTTTTAGTTTTGACACCTCATCCTATCAGAAACAACCGGTAATCAGACATTCATTAAATAGCGCTTGAAGTCTGCAAAATCTTTCGACATAGGCAGACTCTTCTTTTCGCCACGCATAAAGGCTTGCAACTTCTCCGGTATCTGTATCGCCTCACCGATAATATTCTCTACCGTATCTTTGAACTTGGCAGGATGAGCCGTTTCCAGGAAGACGCCCGTCTCACCCGGCTGCAAGCCCTCTTGCAATGCACGGAAACCGCATGCACCATGAGGGTCGAGCAGGTAATGCTCATCTGTCCAAACGTTCTTCACGGTTTCGGCTATCTGTTCGTCCGTATAAGCAGCACCGCTTATCTCGGCAGAGATAGCTGCATGGCTACCGCCATAGAGGTCGAGCACACGGGCAAAGTTACTCGGATCGCCCACATCCATGGCATTGGCTATCGTAGCGACGCTGGGTCGCGGCGCATAAACACCCGTCTGCAAATATTGATAGAATATGTCGTTACGGTTGTTGGATGCTATGAAACGCTTTATCGGCAGTCCCATGCGTTTACCGAACAAACCGGCCGTTATATTACCGAAATTGCCGCTTGGCACACAGATTACGGCATTGGCAGCCTTACCCGCCCGCTTCAACTGCGCATAAGCATAAAAATAGTAGAAAGCCTGCGGCAGGAAACGTGCCACATTAATGGAATTGGCGCTGGTAAGTTGCAAACGGCTGTTAAGCTCCTTGTCCATGAAAGCCGCTTTCACCAATGCCTGACAATCGTCGAACGTGCCATCCACTTCAAGAGCCGTGATATTCTGTCCCAACGTAGTGAATTGCTTTTCCTGAATTTCACTGACCTTGCCCTTCGGATAGAGCACATAAACATGAATACCTTCTACGCCGAGGAAACCATTGGCAACGGCACTGCCCGTATCACCCGAGGTAGCAACCAATACATTAACCTGCTTCTTACCCTCTTTTCTGATAAAATAGCCCAACAGGCGCGCCATAAAACGGCCGCCTACATCCTTAAAGGCAAGTGTAGGGCCATGGAACAATTCGAGGGAATAGATATTTTCCGTCACTTTCACCAAAGGGACATCGAAGCTCAATGTATCGTACACAATCTGCTTCAATGTATCTGCGGGAACATCTTCCCCAAAGAAAGCATCCGCCACCCGATAGGCTATCTCCTGAAAGCCAAGCGTATCAATGCTGTCGTAGAATTCCTGCGGCAACGGTTTAATGGTAAAGGGCATGAAAAGTCCTTTGTCTGCGGCAAGCCCTTTCACTACCGCCTCTTCGAGGGTAACATCGGGAGCTTGTTTGTTGGTACTATAATATTGCATATTAAATTAAATATTAAAGAATTAATAATTAAAGACTATGACGCTGCACCGAATAATAATCAGCACATTTGGGCATGTCATCTCATTATCCCTTCATAAATTCGTTTATAAACTCATCTTCTTTCATCAGACCGTAGCTGCCGCTGCAAGCCGCCACTTCATCAAAAGTCTGCACCTCGTCCGGCTCAATACCCGGATACCAAATAAAGAAAGGTACCGGTTCGTTGGTATGTGTACGCAGCTCGCAGGGAGTGGGATGATCGGGCAAAACGGCAATGGCGACAGGTTCTTCCCAATCTTTCACCGCTTCATAAATAGGACCTACGGCGCGGCTATCCAGATTTTCAATGGTCAGCATCTTCAAAGGAATGTCTCCTTCATGTCCCGCCTCATCGCTGGCCTCGATATGCAGGTAAACGAAATCATCCGTTTTCAGTGCGTCAAGAGCGGCAGCCACTTTATTCTCGTAATTGGTATCGTACAGTCCGGTCGCTCCTTCCACCGTCAGGCGGCGCAGTCCGGCATAATAGCCGATACCGTTAATCAAATCTACGGCAGAGATTACAGCGCCTTTCCTCACTTGAGGAAACTTATCCGAAAGTGTTTCCATCTGCGGACGATAACCCGGACTCCACGGCCAAATACTGTTAGCCGGGTCTTTGCCTTCGGTTGCACGCTTCCTATTGACGGGGTGTTCTTTCAGCAATTCTTGCGAACGCATGATTAAATCGTTAATCAGATCGGCGGTTTGTTGCGGGGTCAAATCGGCTTGTCCTTCGGGAACGGTGATACTTTCCGTACCTGCCATAGGCTTTACCAGCAACGGCCGATAGGGTTTCAGAGGGACATCATGCGGGGGAGTGCAGGCTATACGCTTGTCTCCACCTTTTATTACCAACAAATGCCGGTATTGCACACCCGTATGGAAACGCACGCGCTCATTACCCAAATGTTCCTGCAGATATTTCACCAGCACATCGGCTTCTTCGGTCGTAATATGTCCCGCCGAATGGTTCTTGATAGCATCTCCTTCAATGCAGATAATATTACAGCGCATCGCCATTTCACCCGGCTTCAGGTCTACACCGATACTTGCCGCTTCCAACGGGCCGCGTCCCTCATATACTTTCGGCAGGTCATAGCCCAAAACGGACATATTGGCAACCTCACTGCCGGGATGAAATCCGTCGGCAACAGTTTTTAACCTGCCTACACGCCCCATCCGGGCAAGCTTATCCATATAGGGCGTTTTAGCTGCTTGCAACAAAGTCCTGCTTTCCAAAGACTTTACAGGCCAGTCGGCCATACCGTCACCTAATATAATAATGTGTTTC
The DNA here is from genome assembly GCF_040928965.1 of Bacteroides sp. 2201st1_D9_2201SCRN_220225. Classification (NCBI taxonomy): domain Bacteria; kingdom Pseudomonadati; phylum Bacteroidota; class Bacteroidia; order Bacteroidales; family Bacteroidaceae; genus Bacteroides; species Bacteroides sp. 2201st1_D9_2201SCRN_220225. The sequence goes on from NZ_JBCODG010000105.1 coordinate 10,778, forward strand.
ATACCCATGAATCTTGAAATCCAAGTACGAAGTTCGTACTTAATTAAACGTTCGCAATACTCATAATGTCCGCAAATACTCCCGCAGCCGTTACACCGGCACCGGCACCGTAGCCTTGTATCATCATCGGATATTCCTTATAACGCTCTGTTGTCAGCAAGATAATATTGTTGCTGCCTTCCAGCC